>CADCWJ010000605.1 GCA_902806365.1 uncultured Thermomicrobiales bacterium | reverse complement strand
GCGACCGCCAGGCCGATCCCGATCAACTGCATTGGCAGCACGTCGAGATCGGTGCCCGCGATCAGCCAGATGACGAGCGCCACCGTCGCCAGCTCGGTGACGATCAGGTTGATCGCATAGGCTCCAAGGAAGTAGCCGTCCTCATAGGCATAGAGGGTGCCACAGCTGGGGCAGCGGTCCTTGAGCGCAAACCAGCCCTTGAAGATCGCACTGCCACCGCAATAGGGGCAGCGCTTGCGCAGGGCGCGGCCCAGCCCGGCGAGCAATCGGCCGCCAGCCGAATCCGGCAGGCTCACCGTTCGCGGGTGACTGCCGCCCATGGGACTCCTGCCGCGTTTGCCGTTTGTCGCCACTTGGCGTCGTCCTGCTGTTGGCCGGGTGAGGGAAGCCGAAGGATACACGGCGCTCCGTCCTTCCCGATTATCTGACCTGCCGCGCCGGACCTGTCGGTGCGATTGTTTCACCCGTGTCTCGCGCCCGGACATATCCGCCAGCCGCGCCGGTCCCGATGGTCGCTACCCGCAAGGATGGAAGGGAACGCGGCCGGCCGGCGCGATGGAAGCGTCGGGTTGCCGGGATTATACGCTTATGCTCGGAAATCCTACGCGCCACCGACGCGGCCATCGCCAACGGAGATGGTACATTTCCGCCAGCGTTTCAGCCGATAGACCAAGCCATTCACGATGGGCCGCCGGGCTCGACGATCTCGTTCCGGTCCGAACAAGAGGATGCCGACCCGTGCTAGCGAAGGTGTTCAGTTGCGCGGTTCTTGGCCTCGATGGCGTCCTCATCGAAGTCGAGGTCGATGTCGGCACGGGACAACCGGGGGTTGTTCTCGTTGGACTCCCGGACGCCGCCGTGCAGGAGAGCCGGGAGCGCGTTCGGGCCGCGATCCGCAACTCCGGCGGCCGCTTTCCCCATGGCAAGGTCACGGTCAACCTCGCCCCGGCCGACCTCAAGAAAGCCGGCCCGACTTATGACCTGCCGATCGCGATCGGCATCCTGATCGCCGGCAATCAGCTGCTTGCCGATCTCGCCGACGCGCTCATCGTCGGCGAGCTTTCGCTCGACGGCATCGTGCGGCACACGCCGGGCATCATCAGCATGGTCTCGCTTGCGGCGGAAAAGGGCCTGCGGCGCGCCTTCGTGCCGGAGGTCGACGCGAAGGAGGCCGCGCTGATCCGTGGGGTGGAAGTTTATCCGATCCGGACGCTCGCCGATCTCGTGAATCATCTCACGGGGGATGTCCCGATCGTGCCGCTGGCCGATGGAGGCGCTGCCGCCCCCCACGAAGGCGTCTGGACCGCGACCGATTTCTCCGAGGTACGGGGGCAGGCGCACGTCAAGCGGGGGATGGAGGTTGCCGCCGCGGGTGCGCACAACCTCGTCATGTTTGAAACGTAACGCCTGCATTGGTTTTACCCGAACCAATGTGT
>CADCWJ010000604.1 GCA_902806365.1 uncultured Thermomicrobiales bacterium | reverse complement strand
GAAATGCGATGGGTAGACCATGGGACTCAGGTAGTCGACATAGTCTGCCAACTGGATGAAGTTCTGGCCAATCCCAAGATCGTCATCGACGAGCAGGGTGTAACCAAACACGTCCGCCGAGACCTTGGTTCCGGTGGGCAGCAGTTTCTTCCGGGACATCTCGAGGAACTTGGTAATCGAAGCCTCCCGCGTCTCCTGCGTGTTGGGGATCCCGAAGTCAGTCGTGGACAGGTCACCATCGGTCGGAAAGCGGATGTAGTCGTACTGGATCTCGTCGAACCCGAGGTTCGCCGCTTCCAGGGCGAGATCGGTATTGACTTCCCACAGCTTGTGAACCATCGGGTTCACCCACGCCACGCCGTTCATGTCTCGCCAGAGATCGCCGGTCTGGTTGTTGAGCACTGCCAGGTCAGGATTCTCTTCGGCGACGATGCTGTCCTTGAAGACGACGAGGCGAGCGATCACATAGATGTCATTATCGTGGAACTTCTTGAGCAGGGCGGGGACGTCGATGATCGGCCGGACCGTACCCGCGTCCCGAAAGAACTCGACCTGGGAATCGTAGAAGATGACTTCTTCCTTGATGTCGAGCACGATCGCGTTCGCGTCCGACGTGTTGACGATGTCGATCAGGCGATCGACGTCAGCATCGGTCTCGGAGATGTTCGGATTCATGTAGATGGCCTTGATCGGCCTGAGCGTCAGCGCGATCTCGACCGGCGAGGTGGCATCAGCGGCCGGGAACGAGCCATCGGCGTAGCCCGAGGCGGTGATCCGGATTGTCGCCGAGGGATCGACCTGGGTGGCGTCAAGCGAGAACACGCCATCCTTGCCGGTCACGATGAGCTGGGAACCGTCCGTGATCCGGGCCCCCTGGATTGGCGTGCCATCTTCGGCTGTGACGACGCCCTCGATCGCTGTCGGCGCGGCCGGTGGGGTCGCGATGGCAGCGGCGCCGACCGCCCCTTCGCCAGACTGGAGATTCGAGACCGCGAGTTGGGGATCGGCCTGGGCAGCGACCGGCGCG
>CADCWJ010000603.1 GCA_902806365.1 uncultured Thermomicrobiales bacterium | reverse complement strand
CGTGCTGGCAAGACAGACCGCCGCGAAATCGACCTTGATCAGGATCGCGCCAAGCTGGGTGCCGACGGTTACGCCGAGCCCCCCGATGACGCCCATCCTGGCGTACAGGCGTGGGCGAGACTGGGGATCGGCAAGGTGGGCCAGCGCGGCCGCTTTCGGCGACTCGAACATGCCCCCACCGAGACTGGCGAGGAGCAGCGAAAGCAGGACGAGAGTGAAGGTGTCCGCGATCGCCATCGAGGCGAAACCGGCCGCGCGCACGAGCATCCCGAGGCAGATCAACGGGCGCGGCCCAACCCGGTCGCAGACAACCCCGAAGACGGTCGTGAGCGCCTGCTGCGAAAACTGTCGTATCGCGAGGAGCAGGCCAATCGTTCCCGCCGCCCACTCCAAGTTCTCAACGTAATGAACGGCGATCAGGGGGATGATGAGAAAGAATCCACCCCAGGCAAAGAAATTGGAGATCATCAAGGCAGCGATCCCCCGTCGCCGCTGCTGGTCACTCAACGTGGTCGGCTGGGCGATCGTCGTCATCTCTCGCGCAGACGCTCCTGACCTACCGCGAAGGTTCCCCGGCTGATTCTCCGGACAAACCGGCGCCGGCGCAAACAGGAACCGGGACGCCTGCCGCGCACCGGTGATGGCGCTCCGCTTCCGATGCAGGATGGGGGTGGGGCTTTCTGGCTGTACGGCGCGCCCGACCGGCCATCTCATCCACCCGCATCCCACCAGTCACGCCGACGCAGCGGCCCCGCGTGGCTGCGGCGCAGACTCAGGCGGGGACGGGCTCCGGGCTTTCGATCCGGGGGAAGATCGGGGCCGCCTTCGGCAGCGTGCGGCCGGCCAGCGCATCCGTCCACGTCCGCACGGGCACCGGTCCCGGCTCGTCGCCGACCTGGCTGGCGATCTTTGCCGCGCCGAGCGGGATGAACGGCGTCAGATGCACCGAGAGCAGGCGGATCGTCTCGATCAGGTCGGCGAGCACGCCGTCGAGCCGCCGGTTCGCGTCGTCGTCGCCTGCCTTGGCCGCCTTCGCCAGTTCCCACGGCTTGCTGTCGTCGACGTAGCGGTTGGCGGCGGTCACCAGTTCCCAGACCGCGGCGATCGCCCGCCGGAAATCGAACGCGGCGAGCGCGTCGTCGATCGCGCTCGGGATGCCGTCCGCGATCTCCCGGAGGGTGGCGTCCCGCGCGTCGTCTGCGCCGATCGATGGCACAACGCCGCCCCGGTAGCGGTGGAGCATGCTCACCGCACGGTTGACGAGGTTGCCCAGGTCGTTGCCGAGATCCTCGTTGAAGCGACTGACCAGGCGATCCTGCGAGAAATTGCCGTCGCCCGTCCGTGGCATTTCACGCAGCAGCCAGTAACGCAGGGCATCGTTGCCGTAGAGCCCAACAAGCTCGATCGGATCGACCGTATTACCGCGGCTCTTGCTGATCCGCTCGCCGTCGACCATCAGGAACTCGTGGACGTTGACCGTCGTCGGCAGCGGCAGGCCGGCCGAGAGCAACAGGGCAGGCCAGTAGATGACGTGGAAGCGGATGATGTCCTTGCCGACGACGTGAACCCGTTGCGGGTTGTTCGTCCAGTAGCGGTCGAGCAGCTCACCGCCGGTCTCGTAGCCGAGGGCCGTGATGTAGTTGCTCAGGGCGTCGACCCAGACGTACATCACCTGCGTCGGGTCGTTCGGCACCGGCACACCCCAGCCCCGGCCGCGCTCGGCCTGGCGCGAGATGCTGAAATCCTAGAGCCCGCGGTCGATGAAGGCCAGCATCTCCTCGCGGCGGTGCTCCGGCTGGACGAGCAGGGTGTTGGAGACGATCAGCTCGCGGAGCGTCTCCTGATACTTCGAGAGCCGGAAGAAGTAGTTCTCCTCGTCGACCGATTCGGGGATGGTCTCGTGGATCGGGCAGCGGTCGTTGACCAGCTCGTCGGGGCGGTAGAACCGCTCGCAGCGGATGCAGTACTGCCCCTTGTAGTGGCGCTCGTAGATGTCGCCCGCGGCGGCGCAGGCGTTCCACAGCTTCTGGGCGCCGGGCACGTGGAGCGGATCGGTGCTCGTCCGGAAGAAGATGTCGTTCGTCAATGCCAGCGGCTCGCGGATCGAGCGGAAGCGCTCGGCGTTGCGATCGACCAGTTCCTGGATCGGGACACCCTCGCGGTCCGCCGCCTGGAGGTTGGTCAGCGCGTTCTCGTCGGTGCCGGTGTGGAAGCGGGTGTCGTCACCGAGCAAGCGGTGCTGGCGGGCGAGCGTATCGCACTGGACGGCTTCGAGGGCGAAGCCGATGTGCGGCGTCCCATTGACATAAGGAATGGATGTGGTGATGTAATACGTGGACGGAGTGGGGGAGGGAGCATTGGAATTCGTCATTGGTGGCCTCTCGGAAAGCGAACGTCATGCTGTTCATCCGAGGGACGAGCGGCGCATGCCTGCCTCGTGGTACCACCCTGGTTCGCACCGGCCTCACGGCCGATGCCTCTGCGGCTGACGCACCCGGATGGAAAGATCCCATCTCCGGTTCGCGAGCCTGACCCGATAACGGGGGCCACCGGCGCTGTCTACTGATGCGCGCCGGGGGACGGCGGGCACGTTGGAAGCGCGGCTCGGAGGGCATGTGCCATCGGGTCGGGGACCGCTTCTCAGCAACGCGGCTCGCTGTACCCCGCAGGACCATGATGGCTGATCCTCGTCAACGCCTGATCCGGTTATGACCCAATTGTCCCATGACCGTCAAGTTGACGCACAGCATGTTTGGCCGGCAGGCAACGGAGGGAACCTGATCGCGCTCGGCGGTGTAGAGAGAGTGCCGGGAGGGGGAGTTGAGCGACGCCGAACTCATCGCGCGGGCAAAGCGGGGCGATCGACAGGCGTACGAGACAGTCGTCCGCCGGTACGATCAGCTTGCCTTTCGGACGGCCTATCTCCTCACCGGGGATGCCGGCGATGCCGAGGATGCGGCTCAGGCGGCGTTCCTGAAGGCCTACCTGGCCATCGATCGCTTTCCTATTGAAGCGCCGTTCCGTCCCTGGCTGTTGAGGATCGTCGCCAATGAGGCCCACAACAAGCGACGCTCGACGATGCGGCACCGCCGGCATGAGGTGATCCCTGACGATACGGTGGCGGAGTCGCCCGCGACGGAGCCGGGAGCCGATCTCCAGCTCATGGCTCGAGAGCGAAGCGCCTGGCTGGCGGCGCATGTCAATGCCTTGAGCGAGAGCGACCGCGCGGTGATTCATTGTCGATACACCCTCGACCTGTCGGAGAACGAAATGGCGGATGTACTCGGGTGTGCGAGGGGAACGGTCAAGTCACGCCTGAGCCGGGCGCTAAGCAGGCTCCGGGCTCGTCTCGAATCCGATCCGGACGGTTCCGACGAGTGGATTTCGAGAGAGCGACCATGACAGAGCGATTCAACCCTGGAGACGACGGGCCACTGGAACGGGCGTTGGCGAATTTCGGCGCGGACATGGTGTTTCCCGAGACGCCAGACCTGGTGGCCACCTTATGGACCGGATTACAGCCAACACATGCTCGGCAGCCATGGTGGCGCATCGCGGTGATGAGGCGGCAGTTCGCCGCGATTGCGGCAGTCTGCATCGGCGTACTGGTCTTGTCGATTCCTGGGACGCGCTCGACCGTTGCCGGCTGGTTGGAGGTCGCCGGGGTCCACATCGAGATCGGCGGCGACCGGGGCGGTGGGGACGATGAGCCCACGTCGCTGGGCGGAGAGTTGTTCCTTGGGCGCCGTGTTTCACTGGCCGAAGCCGCCGCCAGCGTCTCGTTCGAGGTGCTGATTCCGGCGGCGCTGGCGGGAGTGGGGGAGCCGGAGATCTACCTCGATCATCGCGACGGCTCGCCGGTGATAAGCCTGCTCTATGCGGCGGGCGAGGCGTTTCCGGAGATTGGAGATACCGGTGCCGGCCTCCTGCTGACGACTTTCGATCCCGCTGGCGACACAGAAACGTACATCAAGCGCACCGCGGCGGACACATCTGCCGAGTTCTTGCTCGTCAATGGTTCCTGGGGCGCCTGGATCGAGGACGGATCGCTGTCGATACCTCCGGAACCGAACCGTCCCGGCGTGGAGCGGCCATCTGCTCACGTCCTGATCTGGGACGCGAACGGCATCACGATCCGGATGGAAACCGCGATGACGCGCGATGAGTCCCTGATGCTCGCCAAGAGCATGACACCGGTTCATTCCCCCGCGCCTGCATCCCCCATCGAGCGGTGAGATCGGCGGAACCACTCGCCTCGACGCCGTGTATTGAACGAAAGCGGCGATTGGCCGTTGACGACGTTTCGGCCGAAGGAGAGGAGCGTATCCCATGCGCGTCAAGGTGGTCTCGTGCTTCGCGTTGTTCTCGCTGATTGTGGCGTTCCTCATGCCTGGAGCGGCGGCAGGCGGCTGGGCGAGCGCCGCCCTCGTCGAGGATCCGGATTCGATCACGGCCGGCAAGCCGTTCACGGTTCGCTATGTGGTGCGGGCGCATGGGATCGTCGGCCATGAGTTGGAGGGGATGAGAACGTCGGTTCAGTTCACGCACCGGGAGACCGGACAGCGAGTCGAGGCCATTGGAAAGGACACGGCGAACCCAACGGTGTATGAGGTGACCGCAACATTGCCGATCTCGGGAGGATGGAAGTGGACGGTCGTCATCCATAACTTCCTTTCCGATCAAGCGATCGACTCGCCGATGCCGACCCTGAACGTGACGGAGACTGGGCAACCCGCCACCGGTTTCGCTCAGGGCTCCGGGATGACGACCGTCGTCACGATCACGGACAGTGGCTTTCCCCCCTCCTCGCTTCAGATCCAGGCGGGCGAGGTGGTGACCTGGGTCAACGAAGGACGCATGGCACACCAGGTCGCCGCAGACGCGCTCGGGTTCGAGACGTCACCGACGATCCAGCCAGGTGAAGCGTTCTTCCAGACGATCGTCAAACCCGGCACCTACGACTACCTGTGCCCGCCGCACCCGTTCATGACGGGATCGATCGTGGTTACGTAGGAACGGAGAGTAACGTTTCCAAGACGATCGATCATCCTTAAGCGCCTTGGCCGAGGTTGTCGTCCCGAGGGAGCGAAGTGGCGCTGGCCCCCGGCAAGAGTGCTTCACGCTGAAACCGGTCTTGAATCGGCACAGAGCGACCTCTGGACTTGCGGCCAAGGACCGTGTAACCCGCCAGAGGGGCGTTCCAGGGAACCGTCCGTTCGAATCAGAGGAGCGTCTTCAGCTTGGCGCGGTCGACGTTGCCACCGCTCAGCACGGCGACCGTCTTGCCCCCGGTCCGGACCCCGGCCTTGCCGGTCAGCAGCGCCGCGACCGAGGCCGCGCCCGCCGGCTCGACGAGCACCTTCGCCCGCTCCAGCACCAGCCGCAACGCCTGCACGATCTCGTCGTCGGTGACCAGCACGACATCGTCCACGTAGTGCTCGATCACCGCCTGCGACAGCTCGCCGGCGAACGGGGCGGCCAGGCCGTCGGCGATCGTGCTGATCGTCATCGCGGCCTCGGGTTTGCCCGATTCGAGGCTGCGCTTGACGATGTTGGCGCCCTCCGGCTCGACCCCGACGACGCGAACATCGGGACGCAGGCTCTTGACCGCCAGCGCGACTCCCGAGATCAGCCCGCCGCCGCCGACGGGTACGACGATCGTCTCGACATCGGGGACATCTTCCAGGATCTCCAGACCCACCGTGCCCTGCCCTGCAATGATCGCCGGGTCGGAGAACGGCGAGACGAAGGTCAGGCCGTGCTCCCGCTGGTAGCTTTCCATCAGCGGGAAGATCTCTTCCATGCTGGGGGCGTAATGGGCCTCGCCACCGTACGCCCTGATCGCCTCGACCTTCGTCGGCACGGCGTTGTGCGGCATGAAGATGACAGCACGAGTCCCGACCATCGACGCCGCGAACGACAACCCGATCCCGTGATTCCCGGCGGAGAGCGTGATCACGCCACGGGCGCGTTGCTCCGGCGAGAGCAGCAGCGCGGCATTGAGCGCGCCGCGCGCCTTGAACGACCCGGTCCGCTGGAAGAGCTCCGCCTTGAGGCCGAGATCGCATCCGGTCAGGTGGCTCAGCGCGCTGGAGGTCAGGACCGGCGTGCGGCGCAGATGCGGCATTATCCGCTCCCGCGCCCCGAGCACCGTGTCGAGCGTCACATCGCTCCAGCTCGCGGCGGCGGGAGCGGCTTCCTCGGCCAGGCGATCGAGCCCGAGATGCTCGGCGGCTGCCGCCAGATCGACCTGCTGGGAGGGTTGGTTCCTGGCGATCGCGCCGTTGTTCGCGTCGCTGGCCCCGCTGGAGACGATTGTCGATTCTTCGCCCGAACCATGCGACGCCGACATGCAATACTCCCTGGATGAGGCGAGACGAAGACCTGCGGGCGGTTTGAACGAGCACATGGGGTGAGCCGGAACGTGGCGAGTCAGTATACCGAACGCGAGTTGGGCCGGTCTGGCGAGGAGCGAGGACTGCGGTGAGCGTGCCGAAGAACCATCCCGGTCGAACGATCGAGCGCTCCCGGAACCCGTTGATCCGGACGATTCCCTTTGACAGGGACGCGATCGACCCCATCGCCGAATGCCTCGCCGTCGCCGCGACGGTCGCCCCGTTCCGGCTGCCGAGCTCGACCGTCTGGCAGCTCACCGTCGCGCCCGATCACGCGCCGGATCGCCCGGTGGTGATGGTCACGCTGTGGCCCGGGATCCACCGGGTCGACGTGATCGCCGGCCCCTCGACGACCGTGTTCACCGACGTGACGACCGTCGATCTCGTGCCGGGCGTCGAAGTCCAGTTCCGGCGCAGCACCCGCGAGTTGCTGATCGTGGCGGCGGCCGGCAAGGTCATCGTCCGCGCGTAACGACCCCTTTGTTCCGGGGACCCCTGGGACGACGTGTCAGGTGGTTGCCCGTCGAACCGATCTACGTAGTGTGATACATGCCTTTCAGGAATTGGAGACCACTGAGCGCCAGGTCATCCTGGCTTGGGGCGAGGGCGCGCCAGACCGAGGCGGCGGTTGCGATCGTCCGGTTGGCGCTCGTGAACGACTCGATCGTGATCGCGCCTCTGTAACCGATCTCGCCTAGGGCGTTCCGGATTCCCGGCCAGTCGATGGCATCCCCGCCCGGTGCGCCGCGGTCGTTGCCGCAGGCGTGGAAATGGAACAGCGACAACCCGGCGGCGCGGATCGCGTCCGGCTGGCTCCGCTCCTCAATGTTCATGTGGAACGTATCGAGCAACAGCCCAAGTTCCGGCCGATTGACCATGTGGACCAGCTCCAGCGTCTGTGCGACGGTGTTGAACAGGCTCGTCTCGAACCGGTTCAGTGGCTCGATCGCCAGGCGCACGCCGCTGTCGCGGGCGTGATCGAGGACCGGGCCGAGGTTTGCGGCGACGGCGGAGACCGCCCCTTCACGTTCCGCCGCCGTCCGGCTCCCGGTGACGCCGGTTGGCGCGTACATTGGGCCGGCGACGACAGACGCGCCAACGCCGCTGGCGGCATCGATGCAGTGCCGGAGGTAGGCCTGCGTTGCCGACACGGTGCTCGCGTCGGTGGAGGTCAGATCGCGGCCGGGACCCATCGCGGCGCAGACGCTCACCGAGAGCCCGAGATCGTCGAGCATCGGCTTGACGAGCCGCGGGTTCCAGTCGCCAGGGTTCTCGAGCGGAAGCTCGACCAGGTCGAAGCCCATTTCGCGGACGAGTGGAGCCCGCCGCCGGATCACGTCGTCGGTGACGGGGGAGTCCCAGATCCAGAGGTTGGCGCCGATGGAATTCATGCGTGCTCCGGGAAACGTTGAAGAGACGACGGGAACCCTTCTTCAAGGCTCCTCCTGTGGAGGTCGGCG
>CADCWJ010000602.1 GCA_902806365.1 uncultured Thermomicrobiales bacterium | reverse complement strand
GTTCAATGCGCGGTGGAAGGCTGTTCCCTGGGCTCGCTTCCCCGTCGTCACCGAGGTAACACATGAAGATCGTCGAGATCCGTGACCTGGATGGCCCCAACCTGTTCATGTTGCGGCCCGCGATCAAACTCGAGATCGACACGGAAGAAGCGCGGCCACTCGTGGCCGAGGCCGTCGCTGGGGATTTCGTCCTCGGGCCATTGCCCGATTCCCCTGATTCGGAGCCCGCGATGGTCCCGGTCTCGGCCGAGCGAGTCCGCTCCCTGCTGATCGAGATCATCCACGTGGTGCACGACAAGGTGGGCGCGCCCCGCCCGGAGGTCGTTTCCCGGGAGATGGAGGCTCCGCTGCACCTGGCAGTCGCGTTCGGCTGGACCCACCGGACGCTCGGGAAGGAAGTCGCCCGGCTGTCGTACTCGATCCTGACCGGTGACATCAGCTCGCTCGATGGCGACCTCGCCCGGCTGAAAGAGCTGGCGACGGCAGAGCCTGTGGGCGCCGATCTACCAGCGATGCTCCCCGACGGCGACCGGCGGGTTCCCGTGATCGGCATCACCGGCACCAACGGCAAGACGTCGACTACCAGGCTGATCTCGTCGATCCTGATGGGAGCCGGAAAAAAGGTCGGCTCGACATCATCGGCGGGCGTCTTCATCCAGGACGAGATGGTGATCGAAGGAGACTACACGGGTCCCGCTGGAGCGGCGCGCGTATTCGCCGAACCCGGGGTGGACGTCGCCGTGCTCGAGACGGCGCGTGGTGGCATCCTGATGCGGGGCTTGGGCTACGAGAGCAACGATGTGGCTGTAGTCACCAACGTCTCCCCCGATCACCTCGGCCTTCATGGCGTGTACAGCATCGACGGGCTGGCCGAAGTCAAGTCGCTCGTCGTTCGCGTCACTCGCCCCGACGGTTTCGTCGTGCTCAATGCTCACGACCCTCGCGTGCTGGCTATGCGTGACGTGGCGCGAGCACGCCCCTTCCTAATCTCACGGGATGCGGCGGACGACGAAGTCACACGCCATGTGCGTGACGGGGGCTGGGCACTCGCCGTGTCCCATGGGGAGATCCATTGGTGGCACGACGGCACGATGGAGGTGCTGACCGCGGTCAGCGACGTTCCAATGGCCTTCGGGGGGCGCGCGACCCACATGCTCGAAAATGCGCTCTGCGCGGCCGCAGCCTGCCTCGCGATCGGCCTGCCGCTCGACCAGGTGCGCGCCGGCCTGAGTGCGTTCCGGAACAAGTCGGACCAGAACCGCGGTCGGCTGAACGTCTATGACGTCGACGGCGCCACGATCATCGTCGACTTCGCTCACAACGAGCTTGGCTTGAAGCATCTCCTCGATTTCGCCCGCACCTTCGTCGCGCCAGGGCGCCAGTTGATCGCGGTCGTTGGAACGGCGGGCGATCGTGCGGACGAGGTGTTCATGTCGCTCGGCAAGATCGCCGCAGAGAAGGCGAACAGGGTGATCGTCAAGGACACGACGAAATATCTCCGTGGCCGTGATCCGGGCGAGGTGGTGGCGCTCATGGAACGCGGCATTGGCGACGCTGGCGTGACGGAGTACGAGACGGCGACCTCGGAGACCAGCGGATTCGAGCGAGCCCGGGAGATCGCCGGGAAAGGCGATGTTGTCGCCCTCATGTGCATCGAGGATTACGACACGATCATTCCCCGGCTTGAAGAGATCGGCCGGGCGCTTTCCTGACCTCGCGCGGCGCACGCAGTTGACGTTAATGGCATATGGGGATACCGTTGAAGCGATATAGTCAATGATTGAGTAATGGTGCATCGACCAACCAGGCGTGTCGGTGCCCGAGGAGAACCCAGCGTTGGTCGCCCCACTCGCCATCCACCCATCGTCGAGGACCGGGAGCGGACCGCGCGACGCATTCGGCCGGCGCATGAACTACCTGCGCATCTCACTCACGGACCGTTGCAACTTTCGCTGCCTCTACTGCATGCCAGCGATTGGAATGAAGTTCCAGCCCCGGGACGAAATGCTCACCGACGAGGAGTTGATCCGGGTCGTGGGGCTTTGTGCCGAACTGGGATTCACCAAGCTCCGGCTCACCGGGGGCGAGCCGACGATCCGGCCGCATCTCGTTGACCTCGTTCGCGCGATGAAGGCGTTCCCCGGCATTGAAGAACTTTCCATGACCACGAACGCGCTCCTGCTCGGTCGGATGGCCCCGGACCTCAAGCAGGCGGGACTGGATCGAGTGAACATAAGCATCGACACGCTCGATCCGGTTCGCTTCAAGGCGATGACAAGGGGAGGGCGGTTCGATCTCGTCTGGCAGGGGATCGAGGCTGCCGAGGCGGCGGGCATGACGCCAGTCAAATTGAACTCGGTCGTTGTCCGAGGTCAGAACGATCATGAAGTGGCGGAGATGGCGCGCCTCACGATCGAGCGCGACTGGCAGGTGCGGTTCCTGGAAATCATGCCGATGGAAGGCGTCGGGATGGTCTACGACGAGGGCTTGGTGACCTCCGAGGAAACGCAGCGCCGGCTGGAATCGACATTCGGGCCACTGGACCCGGTTGCGGCCGACCCGTCCGATCCGGCCCGGACTTGGCGAATCCCGGGCGCACGAGGAACAATCGGCTTCATCTCGCCAATCTCCGCTCCGTTCTGCGAATCGTGCAACCGCGTCCGCCTCACCGCCGATGGCAACCTGCGGCTCTGCCTGCTCCGCCCCGACGAGGTCAACCTGCGCGACATGATCCGCGCCGGCGCCTCGGATGCCGAGATGTTGAACCGGATCCGGGGCGGCGTGTGGCGCAAGCCGTGGGGTCATCGTGTCGCCGAGGGGGACCGCGATACGATCCGGGGGATGTCCCAGATCGGCGGCTGATCCTCCACGCCACGACCACGCACGGCCAACCCGCGCGCAAGGCGCTTCCGTGCCCTCGTCGCCCGGACGGATTGCGGCAAGGTGGCACAAGCCGTATCGTGCGATCTGACCGTGCCGGTTTAGCGGGAGCCACTCTTCCACATGCCCGACAAACGATCTCCTCTCTCCAAAGTTGTCGTCGCCTTCGGGGACGATGAATCCAGCGTCGCACCGCTCCGAGAGGCTTTTCCGGACCTGACGATCGAGCATGCCACCGCCGACTCCCTTAACGACCGGATCGTCGATGCCGACGCTGTGCTGATGGGGTGGGGCTCAGCGGACGAGGTGCTGGAACACGGGCAAAAGTTGGTCTGGATCCAGAACGTCGGCGCGGGCGTCGAACGCCTCGTCACCGATGATTTTCGAGAACGGGACCTGATCCTGACCAATGGGAGCGGGATCATGGCTCCCAACATTGCCGAGCACGTGATCGGGCTCATGCTCGCCTTCGCTCGCCGTCTTCCCCAACTCTTCGACGCGCAACGGGAGCGACGCTGGCGGGCGGATGTGGGTCGCGAGTCGGTCACCGAACTGACGGGTCAAACCGCTGTGCTGGTTGGACTTGGCGACATCGGACTTGCCGTCGCCAGGCGGCTCAAGGCGTTCGATGTCACCGTCATCGGCGTCCGTCGATCGGTTGGTGCCGAGCTTCCGGAGCATGTCGATGAAGTGGTCGCGACCGCCGATCTCGATTCCGTCCTCGGCCGTGCCGATCATGTCATCAGCAGCGTGCCGCATACACCGGAGACGGTGGGCCTGTACGATGCGGCCCGGTTCGCGAAGTTCAAGGATGGCGCGCGCCTGTACAACGTCGGTCGTGGAACCAGTGTAGTTCAGCCGGACCTGATCGCCGCTCTTGCATCCGGCAAGCTGTCGGCAGCTGGACTCGACGTCACCAATCCCGAGCCACTGCCCGAGGACGACCCGCTGTGGGCAGCTCCCAACGTCATCATCACCGGTCATACCTCCGGCGCGACGCCGCTATTCGAGGAACGATTGTTCGCGCTGTTCTCGGAGAACATCCGGCGCTACGTGGCGGGCGAGGAGTTGCTCAACGTCGTCGATCAGGAACGGGGCTATTGATCGCGGCGTTCAGCCCGGGATAATCCTCGCGCCCGGGCCAAACACGCAGACCCGCAGTGGATCGGCGTTGGCCTCACCCGGATGCCGACTGAAATAGCCACGGCCGAGCGCCGACCTCACCTCGTCGACCATGGCGGCCTGGATTAGAGCCAGGGCCGGTCCGCCCTCACCGCCGCCCATCATCCGTGCCCCGGCCACGCCCGGCATCGCGAGCAGGTCGGCCACAAGCTCCTCGACGAGCGGATGGCTGATCTCGTAGAGCCCGGCGGACGAACGGCCAGACGCGGTCATCAATGTCCCGAACGCGGGCCAGTCGCCCTTCGCGATGGCTTCTTCGCCACGCCGTACGCGTTCCACTTCCGTCACGACGTGATAGGCGCGCGCCGTCAGGGTTGGATCGAGACCCGGAATGCCCTGTTTCCGCACGGCACCCCACCGCTCGACGGAAAGCGCACCGAGCGCCGGGAGATCAGGATCGGCGTGCGCGCGGATCAACGCCAGCGCCCGGCGGGATTCCTCCACGCGACGGGGATACGACGAGGAACCGATGGCATGGGCGACGCCGGAGTCCGCAACCGCGAAGACGAAGTCAGCGAGATCGGGTTCCAGGTGTTGGAATGAACCAGTCGCACCGTCGAACAGGATCACCCCGCCGGCAACCGATGTACTTTGATCCATCGCGCCGACCGGCGACCCCACGCGGTGCTCGGCATCCTGGGCAATCCTGACGATATCGGTGTCCGGGAGCTGGATGGGGCTGAGCGCCTGCACGAGGCTCACGCACAGGGCTGCCGACGAACTCAATCCGAACCCGATCGGGACGTCGCCAGCGATCGACAGCCGAAGGCTCGGGCGGACTTCCAGCTTTCGCGCAAGCAGGGCTCCGATTACGCCGTTCAGGTACTGCTCCGGTCCG
>CADCWJ010000601.1 GCA_902806365.1 uncultured Thermomicrobiales bacterium | reverse complement strand
CGTCGCAGCCCCAGGTTCAGGCGCAGTCCGACCGGAGCTGGACCTGGCCCTTGATCAACCTGATCGGCCTTCTGGTGGTTGTGCTCGTCAATGGACTGGCCAACTTGATTCCCTTCAACGACCAGACGACCGGCGAGGTGGTGAACCAGGATCCGGTCCCGTTTCAGCCGGCGGGATGGGTGTTCGCGATCTGGGGAGTGATCTACATCCTGCTCGGGATCTTCGCGATCTCTGGGCTCCTGCCAGCCGGGCGGCACAACGCGCGACTGCAGCGGATCAGCCCGCTCTTCCTGATCGTGAATCTCGCGAACATCACCTGGCTGGTGCTCTGGCACTGGGAGCAGTTCGCGGCGTCACTCGTCGTCATGGTCGTGCTGCTGATATCGCTGATCGCGATCTACATCGGGGTCCGGATCAGGAATCCGGTGAGGCCCGGCAGTTCCCGCCAAGCGAAGCTGCAGCGGCTCATCATGTGGACGCCGTTCAGCATCTACCTCGGCTGGATCTTCGTCGCCGCGCTCGCCAACCTCATGGTCTGGCTGGATCGCTCCGGCCGGGATGGCGGACCGTTCTCGTACAACGTCTGGGCTGCCCTGTTCATCGTCGCGGGAGCGCTGATCGCCGCCCTGTTCGCGTTTCTCTGGCATGATGCGCTGGTTCCGCTCGTGTTCGTCTGCGCCTACATCGGGATCGCGCAGCGGCAGTGGGGCGAGTCGGCGCTGGTCAGTGTGACCGCGATCGTCTTCACGGTGGTGGTGGCCGCGCTCGCCGGGGTCGCGGTGCTGCTCGCCTTCGACCGGACATCCAACGTCGGGCGATTCGGCCGCGCCAGGGCGCCCGAGACGCGAACCGTCACCGTGCCGCGTTCCGCCCGGCCGCCCGATCGAACACTGTAGCGACACGTCATCCTTCGGAGCGGTCGGACCCGCTTGGAGGAGCTCGCTCACGTTGGCTCGCGATGGGTCCGCAACACGATCGCGGATGGTTGCGGATTCGCTTCTTCGTGATAGCCTTCCGGGGAGATGTTCGCCGGGGCGACCAT
>CADCWJ010000600.1 GCA_902806365.1 uncultured Thermomicrobiales bacterium | reverse complement strand
GCGTGCCCATTCCGCGAACGATCGGGGTGAAACGCTGATCGCCGATCACGGCGCCAGCTCGCGCTTCAAGCTCCGCTTCGTCGTTCCGTCGCCGGATGCCTATCACAAGTACTACAACGTGATCAGCAATCCTCTGCTGTGGTTCCTCCAGCATTATCTGTGGGATACACCCCGGTCGCCCGACATCACGCATGAGACGTGGGATGCGTGGCGCGAGGGTTATGTCGCAGTGAACCAGATGTTCGCCGATGAGATCGTGGTCGCTTCCGAGCAGTTCGACCGGGAGCCGGTCATCATGCTGCAGGATTATCAGCTCTACCTCGCCGGCGGCATGATCCGGCAAAAGCGGCCCAACGCGATCATCCAGCACTTCGTCCACATCCCCTGGCCCGATCCCGATTACTGGCGTCTGCTCCCGCGCGAGATGCGCCAGGTGATCTGCGAAGGTCTGCTCGGTTGCGACATTGTCGGCTTCCAGATCCCGGACCATGCCCGGAGCTTCATCAACACGTGCGAGGCCTACGTTCCGGGCTGCGTGATCGACCATGCCAACAGCACGGTGACACTGCATGACCGAACGACCGAGATTCGCCACTATCCCATCTCGATCGATGCCGAAGCGGTCCGCAGGACGGCCTACAGTCAGGAGGCCCGCGCCTACGAGCGGTATCTTCCGACGCACTGGAACGAGTTCACGATCCTGCGGATTGACCGGGCGGAGCCCAGCAAGAACATCATCCGCGGCTTCCATGCATTCGACCGGTTTCTCGAAGCCCACCCCGAGTACCAGAACCGGGTCAATTTCATCGCCGTCACCCAGCCGTCGCGCATGGATGTTGCCGAGTACCGGGACTACCTCGACGACATGAGCGCGACAATCGGGCGAATCAATGCCAAGTATGCAAACGTCGAAACTGGCTGGCAGCCAATCCAGATCATCATGGGCGAGAGCTATCCGCGAGTGCTGGCCGCCATGAAATGGTACGACGTGCTGATGGTCAACTCGATCATCGACGGCATGAACCTGGTGGCCAAGGAAGGT
>CADCWJ010000599.1 GCA_902806365.1 uncultured Thermomicrobiales bacterium | reverse complement strand
CCACAACATCGGCGAGATCTGCGACGCCATCACACTCATCATCGACAACCCCGAGGTCACGCTCGACGAATTGATCGAAGTCGTCCCCGGTCCCGATTTTCCGACCGGTGGCACGATTCTCGGCCGGGAAGGAATCCAGGCGGCCTACGCTACCGGCCGTGGCCGCGTCGTGATCCGGGCCAAGGCGTTCGTCGAAGAGCAGGAGCGCAACAACCGCTACCAGATCATCGTCACCGAGCTGCCATACCAGGTCAACAAGGCGATGTTGCTGGAGCGCATGGCCGAGATGGTTCGCGACGGCAAGCTCGACGGGATCAGCAACCTGCGCGATGAGTCCGACCGGAACGGCATGCGCATGGTCATTGAGCTCAAGCGCGACGCGCAGCCGATGAAGGTCCTGAACAATCTCTTCAAGCACACCGCCATGCAACAATCGTTCGGCGTCAACATGTTGGCTCTCGTCGAACGAGGCACGCAGCCGCGCGTACTCACGCTCAAGCGGGCCCTTCAGGAATATGTCGAGCACCGACAGGAAGTCATCACCCGTCGCACCGAGTTCGATCTCGAGCGGGCCCGGAGGCGCGCCCACGTTCTCGAAGGGCTCTCGATCGCACTCGACAACATCGAGGCGGTGATCGCCACGATTCGAGGCTCACAGACGACGGAAGAAGCTCGCCAGAACCTGATGAGCGGCTTCACCTTGTCCGAAATACAGGCGAACGCGATCCTGGACATGCGGCTGGCCCGGTTGGCGGCTCTGGAGCGTGAGCGAATCGAGCGAGAGTACCAGGAAGTCCTGAAGGATATCGCCTATCTCGAAGGCCTGCTCGCAGATCCTCAGTTGATCCGGGGCCTGATCCGGGACGACGTGATCGACCTCAAGGAGAAATTCGGGGACGACCGCAAGACCCGCATCCAGGATGTGTCCGGTGCGCTCAGCGAAGAGGATCTCATCCCTGAGGTGGATGTCCTCGTCACCGTGACGACCAAGGGGTACGTCAAGCGGATTCCCGATGACATTTATCGCGTCCAGCATCGCGGAGGCAGAGGCGTCACCGGCGTCACGATGCGAGAAGAGGACCGCATCCAGCACATCCTCGCTGCCAACACCATGGATTCGCTGCTGATCTTTACCAACCGCGGCCGGGTGTACCACTCGAAGGTGCATGAGCTCCCGGATGGCAGTCGCACGGCCAAGGGCATCCCGATCGTCAATGTGCTCAACATGCAGCCGGATGAGAAGGTCGCAACCCTGCTGAAGATCAGCGACTTCGATTCACATGCGTTTCTCTTCTTCACCACCCGTCTCGGACGTGTCAAGCGAGTCGGCATTGACCAGTTCAAGTCGGTCCGCTCCTCCGGACTGATCGCGATCGGCCTCGACGACAAGGACGAGCTGGCGTGGGTCCGGATGACGGACGGCGACAGTAACGTGGTGCTGGTCACCTCCGGTGGGCAAGCCATCCGGTTTGACGAGAACGACGTTCGGCCGATGGGTCGTACCGCGGCCGGGGTGAACGGCATTCGACTTGGCGCGGATGACCGGGTGATCGCCTTCGAGGTCGAGCGCCCCGGGCACGACCTCCTGGTCGTCTCCGCCAATGGACTGGGCAAGCGGACCGACATCAGCAAGTACCGCAGCCAGGGCCGGGGCGGCAAGGGTATCCAGGCGATGCGCCTGACCGATCGGACCGGAAAGATCGTTGCGGCGGGTATGGCGGCCCCTGATGACGCCGTTATGCTGATGAACACGCGCGGCATCGCGATTCGCATTGCGGCCTCGCAAATCTCCCTGATCGGCAGGACCACGCAGGGAGTCACGCTGATGAAGCTGGGTAAGGGAGAACAGGTCGCCTCGATGACGATCATCGAAGCCCGGGATCCGGCAAGCACTGCTCATCTCAACGGTCTCGCGCTTGAAGAGGATGGGCAGGTGCCCGCTACGGACGGGGAAAAGGGACGGCCCTCAGCGTCGTAGCCACTTGGCCCATTAGGTTAGGCAGTGGACTTCGACGCCAACGGATGGCTGGGAGTCGCGGTCGCGCGCCTGGGGAACGCGTCAACAGCACCGCGCGCAAGCATCCCCGTACGCCACGGCGAGGCAAGGGCTCCCGATCGTTAGCCTGGGTCTGGAGGCGGCTGCAAGGGCCGCCTCCGCACCGGATCAGCGGCGACATCACGGGTTCGCCGCACTCGCGGCTACCTGCCGCTGGAAAGTGCGGCAGGAGCCCCGAAAGCAGGCATTGAGCTCGATCGGGGCACGCTGTCGGCAACCCTCCGAGACCGCCTGGGCGAAAGCTGACCTTCCCCGCCATGCCCGCTGACCGAGAACGGCCTCTCCGCGCTGCCGGCGCCGAAATTGTTGATTCTGGAACCGCCCTACTGGTGGGAGAGCCGTCGGTCCGAACTCTGGGCGATTCTCGTAACCTGGCGGATCCAGGCGCTCGCCATCGGGACCAGAATGGAGAGCGTCACCGTCACGCCGACCACCACGAAGAAGAGTCCCTTCGCCACCGAACCCGCTCCGATCGGGAAGATGGAATCGCTTCGCATCAGCGTGAGCGTGACGAACTCCACCGCGATAGCCACCGGGGCGACGAGCGTTGCATACGGACCGACCAGCATCGACGCGACGACCGTCAGCGCGGCACTGGTCAGATAGACGATGGCGAGTGCCCATAACGTCGCCATCAGGCCCGAGGGCCCATTCTGACCGGCCAGCACGGGAACCAGCATCGCCGCTGGCAGGAACGCTACGCCCGCGAACTCGGGATCTTCCTGGCTCAGGACCGCACACCCGAGACCTACGATCAGCAGTGCGAACACGACAACCAGCGTCACCATTGTCGGTGCCAGCAACGTGCCGTTGCCGCGATCGACAAACGGAATGCGAATCATCCCCTGACGCACGACGAGCGCTGGAAACACTATTGCCATCGTCGCGAGATTGATCATCGAAATGCGCCGCCAGAGCGGTCGAACGAGGGGATTGGCAAGGACGGCCAGCACCACCGTGGGCACGTATAGAATCGTCGCCCAGACGGGGACACCAAAGAGCGAGACATCGCCGATGAGCGCCACAAGGAGCAACGAAGCCGCCAGGAGCAAATTTGGAAAGGCCACTCCCACCATGTGTCGCGGGTGTGGCATGACTGGATGGGCCCACTGCCATGGCCTGGGTTCCATCCGCCGCGCGGGTGCCGGATCGACGCGCCGACCCTTGTACTGAACCACGACGTCTTGCGCCGCCTGACCAGTTCGTGCGGAACGCTCTCCCCGCGGTGGACGCCGCCCACCCGCCGGCGCAGCCGACCGGCTGGCGGTCGATCGCCTCTCCGACGCCTCCGGACGATGACGGCCTGCTGGCGTAGGACTTACCGCTGCCGCCCTGGTAGGCGCAGTGCGATAGGCGACCTTCATACCATTTGCCCGCTGGATCGAGTCACGAGTCGTCATGGGCGTCGTGGGCTTTCTCTTGCCAATCGGTCACAAAAGCGAGACGACTGGAACCTGTGACCGCTGCCGCCGCCGAAATGACGACACAGAGTCAATGCCACACAACTCTAGCATGCGGAGTGTTTGGGGAAAGCCCGCCCCGATCGTATCCGGAACGTGGGAATCGCTCCCGACGGTGACGAGCCTGCCGCCTAACCGGGCATACAGGGAGACGATCTGTGGCCCTGGCATGCTGGTTCGTGGCGCTTGCCGGATTCCGGACGTATTGATTTCGAACGACATTTCCTGCCGGATCATCAGTTCGAAGATCGATGTGAGTTCATCCTCGAAACGTAGCGGGTCATACGCTCCCGCGGCACCCGGCGCATATCGTTTCGGCAGGTCGATGTGACCGATCGTATCGAACAGCCCGGTCTCGACAGCGGCTCGTATTTCTTCGTAGTACGGTACGAACACGTCCTCCAGGTCGCGCGTATCGAAATACTCTGGAAAGATGATCTGCCCCTCCTCGCCGTAATGAACCGATCCGATCACGAAATCGAACTCGTGCGCTTCAACGAAGTCCCGGACTTCAGAGGCGATCCGGCGATTGAAGTCCACCTCGGCCCCAGCGAGGATCACAAGCCGGTCTCCGAACACTGACCGCGCGTGTTGCAGATTAGCCATGTAGGTGTCGTAGTTGAAGAAGCCGTAACTCATGTCGGCCGGTTCGTGTTCGATGTGATCCGTGAAAGCGATCTCGCTCAGTCCGCGCTCGACCGCGGCCGCGCACGATGCGAGGATCGGCGTCGAGCAATCGGCGGATTGGGTGGTGTGGACGTGATAATCAAACACGAGGGATCGACCAGCCGTACGGCATCACGGTTTATCCTTTCCGCGTGTCCTGCATGCGGCGTCGAATCGTGCATGCCAATCGACGCTCTTTCGGCCAAATGTCAGGTGAAGATGTGATCGTCCCGTTCCAAGGCAAGATGCAACGGGGTCCAACCGATGGACCTTGACGCCATCCAGTCCGCCCTGAGACGAGCCGGCATCGATATCGTTCCGCTTGCTGGGACGATGTTCCGGGCGATCCTGATACTCGGCTCCGGCCTCCTCCTTGCTCACATTCTTCGCTCTCGGGTCCAGGCTCTGCTCTCGCGGCGTGCTTTCGGGCGGAACGGTGCGATTCTGGTTGGCCGGTTTGTCTCGCTTGCGGTGATCGTCGCAAGCGGGCTTGCGGTCCTTGGCTCGTTTGGAGCGAACTGGACCGCATTACTCACCTTTCTCAGCGCCAGCACTGTCGCCGTTGCGCTCGCCATCCAGGATGTTCTAAAGAATTTCGTCGCCGGTGTGCTCCTTCTCATCGAGCGTCCGTTCCGCGTGGGCGATGTGATCCGGGTCCGGGACGTCAACGGAGAGGTTCAGGGAATCGATATTCGCACCACCCTTGTGCGAAGCGGCGATGGCGCACTCGTGATGATACCGAATGCTGTGGTCTATACCGAGATCCTGATGAACCGCTCACTCGCCGGCTCGAAACGCCTGGAGCTGCGGATCGAAGTCCGCGCTCTCGCGATTCCGGAAGCGGAGCGCCGGATCGCTACAGTGCTGGACGACACTCCCGGACTTCGGCGACCAGTTCCGGCACCCGTGATCAAATCGATCACAGCCGAGGTGACGCTCTTCGAGCTTTCGGTACTGATCGACGCGGACCATGCAATTGAGGCGGATGTGCTGCGCCGATTGGCGTCCGTGCTGGAGGATTCGACCATTGAGGTTAAGTGACGCGTGCGCTCAGGGGACACAACGGATCGGCGTCCTCGGCGGAACATTCGATCCGATTCATATCGGTCATCTCGTCGTCGCCGATAACGCTCTCCAGCAACTCGCCCTCGACACCATTCTCTTCGCGCCCGCCGGTCAACCCCCGCACAAGCCTGACCGGGCAATCTCGAGCGCCACTGATCGCAAGGCCATGATTGAGATTGCGATCGCCGGCCGCCCCGAGTTCGCTCGCTCCGACATCGACATCGATCGGGAAGGGCCATCGTTCACCGTCGATCTGCTTCGCCGGATCGATGAGACGTTTTCGCCCGCGGCGCTCTTCTTCGTGATGGGCGCGGATTCGCTGCGCGATTTTTCGACGTGGTCACGTCCGGAATCCATCCTCCAGATTGCGCGGATCGCCGTCGCCCGCCGGCCCGGCGCCATAATCGATGACCATGTCATGTCCAGCGTGCCGGGATTGGCGGAGCGGCTTCACCTGTTGGACTCTCCACTCAGCCATATCTCGTCGACCGACCTCAGGGCTCGTGTGAGACGTGGCCAGACAATTCGCTATCTCCTTCCGCAGGGGGTACACGACTACATCGACGCCAAATACCTCTATCGCGCGGAACGGCCGGCCCCGACGTGACCACTGGATGCAGACGTTTCCGACCTGGGCCGCGTGAGAACCGCTCCGCCACGCGATGGATGGGGGCCGGTATACTCAGGTGTTTGTGATCGCGCAGGGGTTGGCCTCGTACTCGACGATACACTCCGCAGACCGGTTTTTCGGCGGCAGCGCAATGGGAGATTAGTGTGCGTCCTCGTCACCTCAGGTCCCTTTTCATCATTCTGGCGATCACGCTGGTGAGTCTTTGGGTCAGCATTCCCGGAACGGCACTCGACATCAATGGCTTCAAGGCAAACCATCCCGTCCGCCAGGGGCTCGATCTCCAGGGTGGTCTGCAGGTCACGCTCGAAGCCCGTCCACCCGGGGGCGGCGATGTCGACGATGGCACCCTGCTCGGCACGCGGGACACGCTGGAACGGCGTGTCAACGGCCTTGGCGTTTCCGAACCGTTGATCCAGACGAGGGGTGACAATCAGATTCTGGTCGAACTACCGGGAATCGAAAATCCGGAACAAGCGGTTGAAGTGCTCAAGGAGACTGCGCTTCTCGAGATCGTTTCCACGAACGGGACAGCGCTCGCTCCCGGCACCGTGGTCCGGACATCGCTCGGGGATGGTGGCGCCAGTGCTCCCGTCACACCGGTCGCCGTGGCAACGCCGGGCGGTCTCGCCAATCCCGCCCCGCCGGTGCCCGACCCGAACAGCCCCGTCTACCAAACGATCGTCAGCGGCAGCGACCTTGCCGACGCCTATTACGGAACCGATCCAGGCACGTTTCAACCGCTGGTGGTGTTCAAGCTTGCTGGCGACGCGTCTGAAACCTTCTATGAGTTCACGCGCGACAACATCGGCCAGCCGATGTCGATCGTCGTCGACAAGCAAGTCGTCTCCTCTCCCACGATTCGGAATGCCATTGCCGGTACCGGCACGATCGACGGCATGACCGCGGCCGAAGCGCAGAACCTTGCCACCCAGCTCAAGGCGGGAGCGCTGGGAGTTCCTCTTGAGGTCGTCTCCAGCCGAACGCTCGGTCCTTCCCTGGGCTCCGACTCGATCGATCGAAGCCTCGTCGCCGGCATCGTCGGCCTGTCAGTCGTTGCACTGTTTATGATTCTCTACTATCGGCTTCCGGGCCTGCTTTCGGTCATCGCGCTCCTGATCTACACCGCGATCAGTTTCGCGCTGTTCAAGGTCATTCCGGTCACGCTTACACTTCCCGGCATCGCCGGGTTCATTCTCTCGATCGGCATGGCGGTCGACGCCAATGTGCTGATCTTCGCGCGGTTGAAGGAAGAGCTCAGAAGCGGCCGACCACTGAGCCAAGCGATCGAAGCCGGCTTCGATCACGCCTGGCCGTCGATCAGGGACTCGAATATCTCGACCATGATCACCTGCGCGATTCTCTACTGGTTCGGGCAGTTCACTGGCGCCACGATCATCACCGGATTCGCCCTGACCCT
>CADCWJ010000598.1 GCA_902806365.1 uncultured Thermomicrobiales bacterium | reverse complement strand
GCGCTGCCGCCATCGAGCACGATCGCAATCGCGAGCGGCGCTTCGGCGACCCAGTTGATGGCGGTGCGGACCTGGCTCAGGGCGACGAGCTGTTCCTTGTTCCTGACCACAATGAAGTGCCAGGGCTGCGTGTTGCGGGAGCTACCGGTCCATCGCGCGACCTCGAGAAGCTGCGCGAGGATGTCGTCCGGAACCTCCTTCGGGAGGTACTGCCGTGCCTGCCGAACCTTGGTCATCTGCTCGACAGCGTTGATAGCGGGCGTGGAAGACATGCGTAAGCGCTCCTCGATTTCTTCCCGGAGGTGACCGGCCGATCGCGCCCACAGGGTGTGGAATATTGACCGCCACTGCCGTTCAGTCTACCGGGAACGACGACGCGCGCAAATGGGAATCTCCCGCAGGTGGGCCGCACCCGATCATCTCGCTTCACCCGCTCGGTCGCGCCCTACCCGTCATTCAGAGCGCAGCGATGAATCCCCGCGCGAAGCGCATGTCGGCGAAGCCGACGTTGTACCTCCAGCACCATGGTCCGACTGAGCCGGATGCGCTTCGCGCGGCGATCCGTCGGTCGCGGAGTTTATCCAGAGCGAAGCGTGGGACCATCCCTCTGGATGACGGAGAAAGAGTGACGATCAGCCTTGGACACGTTACTCAGAATGACGGTGGAATGCGCGCGGGCCTGACGAAGCAGGGTGCGCGCGGGCCTGACGAGCGGACTCATTCGACAAGCTCCGATGCCGCTTGCCGTTGGGAGCTGTCCGGGCAGGCGCCCGCGGGCAGCCGGCATCAGCGTGCCGGGTATTGGAGCCCACTCGTCCGCCCGTACAGCAGCGCAACCGGGCGAACCGGGCACGTGGCAGTCAGACCACTAGATCGGTGTCGCTACTGGAGTCGCGATCGGGCTGGCAACCGGGGTGGCGCCAGCGGAGTCCGGCAGCAGGTCGCCGCGCCAGGCGGCCGCGACATCGACACCGGCGTCGAGCAATCCCCGCTCCGCGAGCCAGTCCCCGAAAAGGCTCCATCGCGCTTCTGTCTGCGTCCCGAACGGGACCGTTCCGTTATCGGTCCACACCGGCGCGAGCAGGCCGATCCCCTCGCGCTCCACCTCGGCATCGAGGTCGGGGCTGGCGGCAACGAGCAGGGCGATCGCGGCGTCCGGCTCGGCGATCGCGTCCTGATACCCGCGCTGGATCGCGCCGAGCACCTCGCGTACCATCGTTTCCTGCTCGGCGACCACCGATTCGCCGGCGACCAGGATCAGCTCGTAGTGGTCTGGCACCCCCCACTCTTCCACCCGGAAAAAGCGGACCGGTGTGCCCTGGCGCTCGGCCAAAATCGTCTCGTGCGTCCAGTAGACCCCGACCACGGCATCGACTCGTCCGGAGAGCACGGCCGGCATCAGGTCGTACCCAACATCGATCACCTCGACATCGGCGGTGGTGAGTCCATCCGCGGCGAGCATTGTTTCCAGGATCGCCCCGTCGCTGGGGAGCCCGGAGATTGCCACGCGCTTCCCGGCGAGGTCGCCGGGGCGCTGGATCGCGGAATCGGCGAGCACCATCATCGAGTTCAGGGGGTGCTGGACGAGCGCGGCGACCGAGACGACGGGCACATCCTCCGACCGCGCGAAGAGGACCTCGGTCTGGTAGGAGATGCCGAAGGTATCGCGTCCGGCCCCGACGGTCTGGAGCACGGTAGTCGGATCGGCGGGCACCTGGAGCGCCACGTCAAGCCCGGCTTCGGAGAAGTACCCGCGATCCTGGGCCAGGTAGAGCCCGGCATGGTTGGCGTTCGGATACCAGTCGAGGGCGATCGGGACCGCCGTGGTGCCCTGGGCCCCGGCCGTCCGCGCTCCCGTCGTGCCGCTCACGCCATTCAGCGCGAGACCGGTGGCGATCGCGCTGGCCGCCGTGACGACCGCACGGCGCGTGAGCGCCGGGGCCGACCGCGACGGTTCCTGAAAATGCGATGTCATGGGAAAGATCCTCTCGGTTCCTGCGCGGGGATTACCCCAATCAGGTTCGACGGTCGGTGATCGTCAATACATCACCCTCTCAGCCCGGTCCGTCCGAGCTCCCGTTCCGCGGTTCAGATTCGGTTGTGACCGAAGTGTACCCGAGGTACACGGGCCTGGAAGTGGCGGCGCGCTGCCCGCCCGGTAGGGGCGACCCGGAGCCTGCCCTGTAAGGGTCTGGTCGCCCCGGGCTACCCCTATCCGGTAGGAGCGACCCTACGTGGTCGCCCAGAGCTGCCCCCACCGGGTCACGTGCTGTCGCGGCCGACCGCGATGCGTGGGCGGGGGTCGATCCGTTCCAGCTCCTCCGTCAGGGCCGCGCTGATCACCAGGTCATCGTGTCCATCCCGCGCCGGGACCGACCAGCGCAGCAGGTTCCCCGGTCCGGCCAGGACCTCGTACGTCGTCGCTCGAAGCTGTGCTTCATAAAGTGCCGTTGTCCGCCCCGCCTCGGTCGGGGCCTCGGCATCGCTGCGGTACTCGCGAAAGCGGCCGGAATCGATCAGCGCCAGGAAATCCCACCCGAGGCGGCTCTTGCTCGCGCTGGTGAAGATGAACGGAACCACCTCCACGGCCGGGAGCGATCCCCGCTTTCGTCCGAGCGTGGCCTTGAGAAACGAGGCCAGCCCGGCCCCCACCCCGGTCGCGTCGACGACGACCCAGCTGGCCTTCCAGACGTTCCGGGCGAGATCGACGAGCTGGTCGTGGAGGACGGTGTGGCGGGTTCCAGTCCAGAGCCGGCGATCGACCACCCGGTAGAGTGCCTGGCCATCGGCGCGAGAGCCCGTATCGACCTCGACGACGGTCATTGCCGTGCTGTCGCGCCGTCCGGAGGACCGGTCGTCATGGTCGCCGAGCGCGTGATCGACCGCCGCGCCACCCGATTCCTCTTCCCCGGCAACATCGATCAGCAGGGCATAGCGGCAACCCGGGCGGGCACGGTCGAGCCGGGGATGATCCCCGCGGAGCTGGGCGATCCGGTGCGGCGGAAACAGGCCGCCGTCGCCATCCAGCTCTTCCAGGAAATACTCGGTCCGGATGAAGGGATGGGCGTCACCGAGCTGGGCGATCCTGGCCCGCACGCGATCCCCGTAGGCGGGGAGATCCTGGGCCACCACCTGCCAGGGCACCAGCCAGACCCGCTGCCGGCCATCCGCGGTTTGCAGCTCGCGGAGGTGGCGCATCTGGCGGGCGAGGAGGGTCGATTGGCTCCAGACGGTGCCCATGAAGACGGTCGTGGCGTTGGTGCTGGCGGCCATCGGATCGAACACGGCGTCCCAGATCCGGGGTTCGATATCCTGCGCCTCGTTCGCCACGAGCAGGAGGTCGGCGGTCTGGCCGCGGGCGTTGGCGCCTGGCGCGGCGGAGACGAAGCGGGCCTGGGCACGACCGAGCCGGATCACCGAGGCGTCGAGTTTCGTGATCTGGGGAGCGGTCAACTGGTTGCCGAGCAAACGCTCGCGGAGCCGGTCGCGGGAAAGCGCGGCCTGAGGCCGGAAAGTGGGTGCGGCAACGATCGCGGTCCCGCCGTGGCGGGAGCGCTGCAGGAGCAGGAGCGCGAGAAGCTGGGCAAGCATCTCGTCCTTGCCGGCCTGGCGGCTGAAGACGATCGCGAACTGGTCGCCACGGCCGCCGCGGATGCTTTCGAGGATCGCGCGGGCCGGCGCCGACTGGTACGGGCGAAGCCGATAGTTGGGCAGGAGCAGCGAAGAGAACGCGTCGAGGTCGGTCACGACCTTGTAGAGCGTGGGGAATCGCCGGGATGCCTTCGATGCTTTCGATGTCGTCATGGCGAGATGATCCGGATCGCGATCTCGAGCATGATCCCGCCGATCAGCATGAAGAAAAGCGTGTTGAGCCGGCCCTTGATGTCCCGGATGTCGGCCGCCAGCGATTCGACCATCTGCCGGGTCACGGCCTCGTAGACGGAGGCGGGACCAAGATCGAGCGGCCCGGAAGCGTCGGCTGGATCGTCCTCGCGTCGCACCCGGTCCGCACGGAGATACTGGAGCTCGGCGCGGAAGGCGTCGGACGGTGTAGCAGCGGTTTCTGAAGAAGATGGACGTGGCATGAACGGTCTCCCTGTGCGTCGGCAGGTGGAATGGATGAAAGGAACGGTCGGGGCAATGCGGAGCCTGCCCTGGTAGGGGCAACCACACAGGGTTGCCTTGGCAGCCGCCAATGGGTCTGGCTGCCTTGGGAAGATCCGGCTTCGTCGCCGTGTTGGGTGGGAAGGACCGACGAAGATAGCGGCGTCATGCAATCCCACCCTCTGGGCGATCACAGGATCGCCCCTACCGGGCAGGGTGCATCCTCGGGTCGGGGACGTCGCATGCCGCAGGGCTGCCCCTACCGTTTCGCGCCGTTGACCTCGACCAGGATCGTCGTCAATGCGTCCGTCAGGCCGTCCGCCGCCTGGCCGCTGATCACCCGCTGGGCCTGGGCGGCGCGTACCGCGACGCTGGCGACGCGGGTCACGTTGGTGACCATCCGCGAGAGATCCCGCTCTTCCAGCAGGATCCGGGCGAGCACCATCCGCAGCGCGCCCAGTTCGTCGATCAGCCCATGCTCGGTCACCTGGGCGGCCGCCTGGTCGATCACCTGCTGCACGTTGAGATCGAACAACCCGCGATACT
>CADCWJ010000597.1 GCA_902806365.1 uncultured Thermomicrobiales bacterium | reverse complement strand
GTTCATCGAACGGCCCGCGGTAGGCGCGCCCGACCAGCTCCGCGCCGGTCAGCGTACCGAGGATCTCATGATCGCCACGAATAGCGTTTGGGATCGCGTCCGCCGCCAGGTAGAACGTCCTGGTGCCCTGGCGGACGCGGGCGTAGGACAGCTCGGGGTGGACGGCGGCGGCCACGTTGGCGGCCAGCGTCCATGGTGTCGTGGTCCACACCAGCAGCGAGGCTTCCTCGTCAATCAGGGGAAGTTCGGTGAAGATCGCCAGGTGCGTGCGGTCCTGATATCCCTCGGTGACGATTTCGTGCTCGGAGAGGCCGGTGCCGCAGCGCGGACACCACGGCATCACGTCGTGGCCCTTGTAGATCCAGCCCCGCTCGTGGCACGTCTTCAGGAAGTGCCAGATGGTGTAGTTGTTATCGTCCGACATCGTGTAGTACGAGTTGTCCCAGTCCATCCAGTAGCCTAGCCGGACGGACTGCTCGGTCTGCCGGGCGGCGTACTTCCAGACGCGCTGCTTGCAGCGCTCGACGAACTCGGCGATGCCGTACGCCTCAATCTCCCGTTTGTTCTTGAGTCCAAGCTCCTTTTCGACCTCGACCTCCACCCACAGGCCCTGGGCATCGAACCCGTTCTGGAACCGCTGCTTCTTGCCGAGAAGCGCCTGGTAGCGCTGAAAGATATCCTTGTAAGTTCGGCCCCAGGCGTGATGCACGCCCATCGGATTATTGGCGGTGATCGGGCCGTCGATGAAGGAGAACCGCTCGGTCGATGCGTCGTTCCGGCGCAGATAGCGCTCGACCGTGCCCTGGGCTTCCCACCAGGCGAGAAGCTCGTTCTCCATCGCGGGAAAATCGACCTTGGCGGGAACTTCCGCAAAGATTCCTGTACTGGTTTCCGTCATTGTCTGGGGCTCCAGGAGATGAAGGTGACGAGGGGAACAGACTCCATGGGCATCAAAAAGCTCGCCCATGACATTGAGGGCGAGCGTAGCCGCGGTACCACCTCAGTTGACCGGCACTACCGGCCATCTCGATCCATACGGTTCGAATAGATGAACCGATGGGTGACCGCGGTAACGGGCGATTCCCGATCGAGCCTCCGGGCGCATCGCGCCGATCGGTCGATGGCTCAGGAGCGATACCTCTACGCGGCGCTGGACGGTTCGGCTTTCATCGTCCCGAACTTGCTGGGCGGCACGCACGCGAGTGTGGATTCCTTCACAGCCACATTTCGTTTGTACGACAAGTGTAGCAGCGCTCGCCAATCCGCACGCGACCCTGACGTCAGCGTGTCAGTCGCATCCGCACCTTGCGGTAAAGACCCGTAATACCGACGAGGTATGTCGTGCCGAGGCAGTAGGACGCCATCACGTCGGTGAACCAGTGGTGACCGAGATAGACACGGCTGGGACCGACGAGCGCGATCAGGCCGGTGGTTATCCCGACCACCACGCGCCGGAGAAGTGCGGGCCGGATCCAGGTGAAGGTCAGATAGGTCAGGAAACCATAGACGCCCATGTAGTTGAGAACGTGTCCGCTGGGGAAGCTCGTGCCGCCGATGTTGGCCGTGACGACCCTGATCGCGGGGAACGCCGGTCCGGGCCGCGCCCGGCGCATGATCCGCTTGAACAGGAACGAGACGCCGCTCGTTCCCCAGGCCATAAGTTGAAACACTCCTTCCAGCCGGAACCCGAGGAGCCAGAGCACGCCGGAGATTGCCGGCGGGATGATCCGGCTTTGCGGCGGAAAACCGGGCCAGGACACGATGCGCATGAGGCGGTCGAAAAGGGGGTGTTCCTGTCGTTGGAGCCGGAGGGTGATCGCGGCATCGCTCGATGCCGAGGCGTTCCTGCGGACGAGGGCGAAGAGTACTCCGAACGACAGCATGGAGACAGCGACGATTCTCAGCCCGGCCGCGCCTCGTGCCAGGGCGAGGCGGTCCGGATTGAACTGAAGTGGATGCCGGTCCCGAAAGCTGGTATCGGCGGAGTGCTCAACGTGTTTCATGGTGAGGGAATCGTTCTCCAAAGCAGGTGCGGTGCGATTGTGCCTGGCGTGGAACCGGTGCAGCGCGGACGCCCGCGTTGCACCCGCTACACTAGCGCAATCAATTGAAGATGACGAAAAGGATGGCAGGTCCGTGAGCGCGCTTCCTCATACACTCCGGCACTATTGGCTCTGGTTCGCGGTGGCGCTTGCCGGAGTAAGCGTGTTCGTCCAGGCTCCCGGGGGCTACGCGTCGACATCGCACTCGCTGCTGCACGGACTGTGCGCCCAGACGCCCTCCCACACATTCATGCTGGGCGGCGAACCGCTGCCGTTCGACGCGCGCATGACGGGAATCTACGGCGGCCTGCTAACCACGGTGCTCGGACTCGCGTTGCGGGGCAGGGTATTCCGCTCCGGGGATATCCCGGGGACCGTGCGAACGTTTCTAGGTCTGCTGATCGCGGTCATGGCAGTCGATGGATTCAATTCGCTGTTTACCGACCTCGGGATCGGTCAACTGTACGTTCCAACCAATGTTGGACGTCTCGTCTCCGGCTACGGCGCCGGGATGGCGCTGGGAGTGGGGCTGTGCTGGCTCGTGGCGGCATCGACGTGGCGAATGAGCCGGCCGCTGCCAGGTGTGGCTTCGCTGAGGGAGTTCATCAGCCCGTTAGCCGGCCTCGCGATCTACGTGCCGGTAGTCATTCTTGGACCGGACTGGGCCCTGCTGCCGGTCACGGCGTTTCTGGTTGTTTCGGCATGGCTGACCATGTCGCTGATGATGCTCGTGATCGTGCTGCTGGCGTTCCGGATCGAGGACGAGATCACCTCGATTCGGGCCCTCCATGTGCCGGTCGCGATCTCGGCAATGCTGGGGATGTGCGCGATGCTGCTGCTTGCGGGCGGACGGTTCTGGCTGGAGCGCACCCTGGGCATCAGCAACGCCCTGATGTAGTGCCGGAGCGCTGCCGAGGGACGCCTGGGACCGGAAAGTTGCCGTGGTAGACTCCAGGGCGATGCGCACGCGCGCCATACACGGCACCATCCATTCAGGAACCTCGCGGTGCCACCATCACCAGTGCCTCACCGGCAGGAAAAGCGACCTTCATGCGGATCATCCGGCACAACGCATACATTGCCAGGCGGAAGACGCGGGCCAAGCTGATGGCTCTCTCAGGGTTTGTGATGCTGGTCGCCACCCTGTTCGTCGCTCTGCTGCCAAATCTTCTGGCACCGTCGTACATCCTGATGCTGGTCGGGTTCATCGTCTTCAATCTCGGGATGCAGCAGGTCGGGAAATGGACCCGCAATCCACGAAATGACCAGATCCTGGATTCCCAGCTCAAGACGCTTCCGGACCGGTACGCGATGGTCCACTACCCGCCTATCGGCAAACGCCGTGCGGAGCATCTGATGATTCATCCGGGCGGCGTGCTGGTCGTGACCGCCAAGGAGATAGACGGCACGATCAAGGCGAGTGGGAGTAAATGGCGGCGATCGAACCCCGGGATCCGCCGGTTCCTGACATTCAGCGGTCCGCAGCTCGGGACTCCCAGTATCGAGACGGAGCAGTCAGTCGGTGAGGTTGAATCCTGGCTGACCGAGCATCAGCTGGAGATCGATGTCGAGGGCGCGGTGGTCTTCGTGCATCCGAGCACGGAGCTGGATATCGAAGCGCCAGATTTTCCGACACTGCACGGCGACGAACTTCCTCAGTTTGTTCAAAGCCTGGAGCCAGACCCCACGTTCACGGGCAAGGAGCGGGCGCGGTTGATGGAGCTGCTGGGAACTGGAGAGCAGGTCGAATCTCCCGCCGCACGGACGCGACGGCGACCGGTCAAGCGACGCGCGGCCTGAGGCATCACGGCGAATGAGCGCGGAGGCATCAGGCACGACGGGCCCTCAAGAGCTGGGCACAGGAAATGGCCACGACTGGAAAATCCGCGGCCAGGACCGCGTTGTGCGAGAGCTGCGTCGGGCCGTGACGGTCGGTCCGCGCCATGCCTATATCCTGAGCGGACCGGCGCATTCCGGAAAACTCAGTTGCGCGACGGAGTTCGCGGCAGCACTGCTGTGCCCCAATTCCGGGGATGATGCGATTGCCTGTCATGCCTGCTCGATCTGCCGCAGGATCGAGCGAGGCGTGTTTCCCGATCTCTCGATCATCGACCTCGATGCTCAAGCGCTGAATGAAAAGAGTCAGGGAAAGAATCTTTCGTTGACCATTTCAACGGTCCGCCGGATTGGTGCGGATGTCTCCCTTCGACCGTCTGAGGCGCCGTGGCGGGTCGTGATCGTCAACGATGTGGAAACCATGCAGGAGACAGCCCAGGAAGCATTCCTGAAGACGCTGGAGGAACCGCCGGGCTATGTCGTGATCGTGCTGTTGACGACAGATGCCGATTTGTTGCTTCCGACCATCCTGAGCCGCTGTGTGACGCTCCGGATGGGGACTCCATCGAGCACGGTGGTGAAGGCGGCGCTGGTTGAACGAGGGGTCGAGGAGTCCCGGGCACGGGACATAGCGACCCTGAGCGATGGTTCGATCGGATGGGCCGTGACGGCGGCGACCGATCCATCGCTCGTGGAGGAGCGCGCGCGGGTGCGGACACGGGCGCGCGAATGGATCGCAGCCGGCCATTACGATCGGCTTGTCGCCGCGACGCTTCTCGCGGATGGCTTCGTGAAGGACCGCGAAGCGGTGTTTGTCGAGCTTCTCGCAGCGCAACGGGAATGGCGCGCGATCCTTCACGCCGTCGAACGAGTCGACGGCGATCGTTCCCCGGTCGACTTTCCTCCTGCTCACCAGGCGTTCTCGAGTTCGAGTGTCGTGTCCAGCCTGCGGTCGATCGACGTCTGTATCACCAACCTGGAAGCGAACGTGCGGCCACGTTTGGCATTGCAGACGATGGTCGGCGAATGGCCGGGCAGCTTATCGTGAGCGGTCAGGTGACGGGCGCGGACAGCCGCGGACGCGATCAACTCGTCGGCGTGCGCTTCCCCGGATCCTCAGTGGTTACGATGTGCCAGAGCGGCGACGGGAGCTGGACACCAGGTGACTGGGTTTTGGTTGATGGTCCCAACGGGGCGCGAGCGGGAAGATTGGTGGTGGTTCCAGGCCGGTGGCGGGGATCGCCCAAGGTCGCTTCCGGTCGAGTGTTGCGAACCCTCTCGGTGGACGAGCTCGTGACACTATCACCCGTTGGTGACACCGCTCGACCAATCGAGACTGGCCCCGACATCGGCTCGACGGGTCCTCTTCACAACTCGCGGCTTGCTCATCAGGAGATTTCCGGGCTGTCGCTCGGAGGTGAGGACGAGCGGTTCCGCCGCCTCAAGCTTGGGTTGCCGCGTCTGGGTCAGCGGGTGGCCATGGACGACGGTCACGGCATCGTGGTTGCGGTCGATACAGGTCGCCGGTTGGTTACCTGCGCGATGGAAGGCAACGGGGCCGAGATCATCGTTCCGGCTGACGACGTGGTCCCGGCCACGTTCGGCAATTGAATCGTCACCGGTCCTGAAAACGGAGGAAGCCTTGGCTCTCTATCTGGTCGTTCACACTCCGGTCGGAGAGGACGACGGCATGGCGCGTGGCCCTTCCCGGTTGCTCGACCTCGCCCGCGAGCATGGAACGGAAGGTTCTCGACCACGTTGGGTGCGGACCTGGTCCCCGGACCTGCACGACGACCGCATCTTCACCCTCTGGGAGGCGCCGGACGCGGATGCGATCCTGGTTACCCTGACAACGTTCGGCTATCTCGATCACATGGAGGCGAAGCCGCTCCGGGTTCAGGAATGGGGACCCGCCGACATTCTCGCGGCGGAAGGCGGAGATGAGTCCCTGGCCGTTTCATGATGTGCGTGCCACTTTCATCGGGGGTCGGTTCATGCGATGCTGACGAGAGGCCGGGTGAGGGAATCCCGCGTCGCCCAATCACCGTCAGACTTTTCGGCGAACGTCAACCCGGCAAACAAGGCTCGTGCTACCGCGTCATACAAGGGAAAGGGGTCGATCCTCATGGCAGCCACGTACACCGCAATCGGCAAACGCACAAAACGTCTGGACTCGCCGCCGAAGCTCAATGGCACCGAGCGGTTCACTGGTGATCTGCGCATCGAAGGGCTCCTGAAGGCCCGAATCGTGGGCAGTGAGCATGCTCATGCCCGGATCGTCTCCATCGATTCCTCGGCCGCACTGGCTGTGCCGGGCGTCGTCGCCGTGCTGACGGCGGACGACCTGTTGGTGCCGCGAGAAGAATCCGGCGAGACGTCATCGGATCTGCTGGCGGGCAGGGAATCGTTGCACGTTGGACATCCGATCGCCCTTGTGCTGGCGGATACCGACTCCGCCGCGCAGGACGCCGCTGAACTGGTCCAGGTGGAGTACGAAACGCTCCCCGTCGTTCGTGTCCTCAGGGAAGCGATAAAAGAGGACGCGCCGCACGTCAGCGAGGGCAAAAAGGGCGGCTTCGACGAAGAGGCTGCCATGCACAACGCCGAGGCGAACACCGACGCCGGGGACGACGAGGCGCTCCCGCACAACGTATCGAGTGCGATCAACTACGAGCGCGGCGATGTGGACACGGGTTTTGCTGAGGCCGACGCGATAGTCGAGCTCTTCATCGACTCGCAGACGGTCCATCAAGGGTACATTGAAACGCAGGTTGCGCTCGCGGTCCCCGACCTCTCCGACCGGTACACCGTGTATACCAGCACCCAGGGCGCGTTCCACGGGCGTCAGAAGGTCGCGACGACGCTTGGCATCCCCATCGAGGATGTCAACATCGTCCCGATGCCCGTTGGCGGAGGGTTCGGCGGCAAGTTCGTGCTGATCGAGCCGTTGGTCGCGGCGGCGGCGCGGACGGTGAACCGGCCGGTCCTGCTGCAATACACGCGCACCGATGACTTCCTCGCTGGCAACCCGGCCCCGGAATGCGAGATCCGGATCAAGCTGGGCGCGAAGAAGAGCGGCCAGATAACGGCGATCGAATCGGACATGATCTTCGACTCTGGCGCTCGATCAGGTTCTCCACTGAGCATCGCCGCGATCTCGATGGGCAGCTACTATCGCTTCCCCAACATGCGGATCAAGGGATTCGAGACGCAGACCCACAAGCCAAGCTCTGGCGCATACCGGGCGCCTGGTGCTCAGCAGGGTACCTTCGCGATCGAGTGCGCGATGGACGAGATGGCGCGCAAGCTCGGTCTGGATGAGCTCGAGCTCCGGTTGTTGAACTGCGCCGAAGAAGGCGATGAACGACCGAATGGGTCACCGTGGCCCAAGATCGGCCTCCGGCAGACGCTCGAAGCGCTCCAGGCGCATCCCGCGTGGCAGAACCGAGCCGAAGCTCGGGCGGCCGGCCGAGGGGTCGGCGTGGCGGTCGGCGGTTGGCCGGGCGGTATCGAGCCCGCGACGGCGACGTGCCGCATTGACTCCGACGGCAAGCTGAGTGTGGTGCTCGGCTCGGTCGACCTCAATGGCACGAACACGACATTTGCCCAGATCGCGGCCGAAGCCCTCGGCACGGACGTCGACGCGGTTCGCGTCAAGACCGCGGATACCGATTC
>CADCWJ010000596.1 GCA_902806365.1 uncultured Thermomicrobiales bacterium | reverse complement strand
TGAATTCAAACGAGTCGCCGAAGTCGCCGTGGAGCAAAATATTGCGCATCCAGATCATGTACTGGACCCAAACCGGCTCGCCCAGCCCGTACTGGCGGCGGAGCCCGTCGAGCGCTTCCTGATTGACGGATTCACCCTGAGAGCTGAGCTGCGCCACGAGGGTCGTCAGGAAGTCCCCGGGCGGAAGCTGGATGATGATGAACGAGACGATCGAGATCGCGAACAGGGTCGGGATCATGTAGAGGACGCGGCGGAAGATGAACTGCGCCATGGTCAGACTCCCGGTCCGGATAGGGCGGTTTGCAGGGAACAGCTCATGACCATTTCCCGAGTGCCCGCTGCCGTCATTGTCAGCGTCCATTGGCCTTGTGCCGCCGGTGACGTCGCGTGGAGCAGGACGCGGCTGACGTGATCGCCCCAGACCGGCGACAGTCGCGCATCCTGGATGGCGATGCGCTCGATCTCGACGGTAAATACCTCGGGGTCGAACCGCACATCCAGCGCCCGCTCCGAACTTGCGCAGCGGAGCAGCCCCGGCGCGATCTCCTCGACATCGGACGCCGCCATCAGCGACAACGTGAGCTGGGCCGGGACTGTATCCAAATGCCACTCGTCCCGAAGCGTCACGCTGGCCGGTACGGCCCGATCGAGCCGCATCGTGCGGCGCCAGGAGCGGATACCGGCTTCAGCCGGATAGGCCGCGGCCATGTCAAGCGTGAGCATCGCGGCGTCTTCGGTGGTCTCGGCGTCGACATGGTGCGCGCGAAACTCCACGCCCGGCATCTGCTGATGGCCGTCGATCGTCGGCAGGTTGTGATACGCGCTCTGCATCGTCCAGATCTCGTACCGCTGCTCGCTGAACGTCTTCCTGGTGTACGTCTCGACGCCGACATCGATCAGGACTGGCACGCCATCGAGGCCTACGATGAAATGGCCGACATCGTTGTGGTTGTGGCTCTCCCCGTTGTGACCACCCTTGGCGGCCAGGAACAGACCGTCGGTGGCGCCCGCGCGCTCCCGGGCTGTCAGCACCTCGATGCCGTCCATCCAGGAGTCCCGTATCAACGGCGGTGGCTGGGCCAGAATCGCTTCGGGGAGCGGTTCGAAAGTAGAGGCCAAAACACGACCGATCGAAAGCTTGGTCTCCGGCAGCCCGGTCCGGGTCCGCTCCGCTTCGGCCGCCTGCGCCATGAGCCTGCCGTCAACGATCCGCTCCCCATAGTGGAAGATCACGCCCACGTCCGGAGTGGATTTGGCTGCCCCATCCGCGAAGTTGACATACCACTCATGACCGACGTGCGCACGGTAGACGTAGCGGCCGATCTCCTGGACCAGCGGGATGTCGAAGGCGTTCAGCGCATTATCGCTGGCCCGTGCCAGCAGGTCGAGGCAGTCGAACAGGCTGCCCCCTGCCCGTCCCCAATAGGTGATCCCCTCGTCGCAACCGCCGTCGCCGTGATAGCCGGCCAGGAAGGCATCGAGCCCCGTCAAGGCGCGGTCGACCGTGGCGGCTCTCGCCACGGCGTCCGGCTCCAGCAGCAGGTTGACGGCGAGCACGTTGGAGTGAATCCAGGGGTTCCAGTTGTTTGGCGGGCGCCCATCGTCACGCGGCGTTATGCCCAGCCACATCCAGTCATCGACCGTCCGGTACGGGACAAGGATCCGCGCTTGCACCTCCCGCTCGATCCGGTCGAGCACAACGGGAAGCTCCCTGCGCAGTGCCGACCGGAGCAGGTAGTGCGTCCAGGCCAGGAGCGATCCGGTCTCCGCCGCAAAAAGGTCGACCACCGGGAACGACGTGTCCGGCAGCCCGCGCGCGAAACGCCGGCTCCAGGAGTGGGCGGAGACTCCCCAGAAACTTTCTTCGCAGAGCGCCCAGATGCCGTTGACGATGTCGTCGAGGAAGCGACCCTCGCCTTCCGCGCATTCGCCGAGCACGAGTTGGATCAGGGCGACGCGTCGGGCAAAGTGGGGCGCTTCGTACCGGCTGCGATCGCCGTTGCGCGCGAAGTCCAGGAAGACGCTGGCCGGGAGCTCCGGCCAGGCAATCCCGGACCGCTCCTCCGCCTGCTCGATCATCGACCGCCGCGTGCCGAGCGCGACCTTGCCCCACGCTTCGCGATCCTCGAGCGGGGGAAAGGGACGCCATGATTCCCTGGGGTTTAGGTGCCCGCGCACGCGATCGGGCGTGAATCTGCCGCTCAGGATTCCCGCACGAGTTGCCGGTGCTCCACCGGTCGCCCGAACCCCTGTTTCAACCGTCATCGTGAAAAGGTCTCGCTGCGATCACCCACGTATCGGACCTTCCCGTCTGACGACAACGATGTGTCGCCCGGCACTCCATAGATGAGAGCGTGGCGACGTCTCTGGGGATCGTTCGCCAGAGACGCCGCCACGACTGGTCAGGAACCGAAGAAGAACTGTTCCGGGTTGGCCGGCCCCGGTGTCGGGTAGAGATAGGCGTCGGGCATCGGCTCGATGAGGTTCATGAAGTTGTTCTTGGCGATGCCGAACCCAGGGCCCGGGAGCAGGACGCCAATGGCGTAGAACTGTTCGACCGCGACATCCAGAATTTGCTGGAAGAGTTCGGCCTGTTTCGCCTCGTCGACCGTCTCGCGGAGTTCGGTGACCAGAGCGAGCTGGGCCTGGACCGCTTCGGGCGGCTCGACCGCCGCGGCCAGCGGGTTGGACGGCTTGGCAAACCACTGGTACCAGCCGATACCATAGTTCGACTCGCCGCTGACCGGCGCGTACCATCGCATCTCGATCAGGGCGTCGTTCAGCCCACCGTCACCGCCCCAGACGACACAGTCGTGCTCGTTGGCGTCTTTCCGCTGGTAGAGCAGCGAGCGGTCTTCCGGCTTGAGCTGGGCGTTGACGCCGACCGCCTGCCAGTAGCCGACGACAAGGTTCATCTCGTCCACCGGAGCGGCAGGTCCGCCGGTGGCGACCTCGACCGAGAAGATGAGCGGCTGTCCGTCGGGACGGAGCCGGAAGCCATCGCCGCCCTTATCCGGCAAAACCTTGTCGAGGTGCTGATTGGCCAGGTCGACATTGAACTCGGTGAACTGCTTGGCGAGCGTCTCGTTGACATACGCCGATTCCGGCCGCGGCGCCCCCTGCCACGGCTCTCCCTGGCTGACGTAGAGCGTGTCGATGATTTCCTGCCGGTTGATGGCGTGGGAGAGCCCAACCCGGAAGTCCTTGTTGGCGAAGATCGCCTGCAGATTCGGATCCTGATGCGTCAGGTTGAGGGCGATCATGACCCGGTTCATGGTTGCGGGCAGGGTCTCGAACAAGCGATAGCCGCCATCTGCGGCCGACTGGGAGAGCACCGATTTGTTGACATCGTTGTTGATGTGGCGCACATGCATGTCGAGCTCGCCACTCGTCGCCTGAAGCAGGAGCACCTCGTTGTCCTGGACCGCGTTGTAGACGACCTCATCGATGTAGGGAAGCTGGTTCCCCTCGGGGTCCACCTTGAAATAGAAGGGATTGCGCTCGACCCGAACGCGCGTGCCGTCGGCGTACGGTTCGACCAGCCTCCAGCCAAAGAGCGTGGGCAAGTCAAGGTTCTGGAAGCGCGCGTCGACCGGGGTGCCGGGGATCGCCGATCCCATCTGCTGGAAGAGCTGCTGCCAGGTCTCGACCCCGGCGTCGGCGACGAGTTGATCGAGATTGGTGGTGTTGTATTTCTCGTGGAACTGCTCGAGATAGTGCCTTGGATAGCGAGTCCATTCCGACCCGTTGGGGGTCGCCAGGTTGCTGATGAAGAGGCCGTCGGGCCGCTCGAAGGTGACGGCAAAGCGAAGATCGTCGAGCTTCTCGATCGTCCACGGGTTGATTCCGAGGCTGGTCGTCAGCGTCTCGTTCCGGTAGATGTCCTCGCCATAGAATATGACATCATCGACAGTGAAGGGCTGGCCGTCGGACCACTTGTGCCCTTCGCGGAGCGTAAAGGTGAACGTTCGTCCATCGGCACTCACCTCCCACGATTCGGCGACATTCGGAACAACCGCTTCCCATTTCGGATCCCATCGCACCAGGTAGTCGTAGCCGACCGTGCGGACGAGCCAGGCGAGATCGAGGCCGCCGACGATTGCGGTGCGCCAGGTGCCGCCGTATTGCCCGACCTGCTGGTTCGGGGTGACAACCAGTGGATTGACTGGCAACCGCTCCGCGACTGGCGGGATTGCGCCGCTCGCTGATTGCTCGGCCAGCACCGGTGCTTCCTTGAGATCGGTGGGGATCGCCACGGGAGGCGTCTGCGCCATCGTGCGGACCGGGAAGCCCATCGTGAAGGCGGCGCCCGCGCCACCGACGAGGGCGGCGAAATCACGCCGGCTTAGGGGAATGCCCTGGGTTGGCTTGCCGTTCGAATGCTTGACCACGAGGTTGAGCTCCCTTCGGACACCGAGGCGTCCAACACTGATGGTCATGGAGACACTCCATGGCCGATGGTTTCCTGCAGCGATCGCGAGATTCCGCCGGTTTGGGTCAGGTCAGGCACGCGGAACCGATCTCCGCGGTGCCGCGACCGGACGTTCGTTCCGTGACGGCGGCGCAGCGCTCAAGCCCTCCTTGTCGATACCGCTCCGCTGGAAGCCATGCCGTGACGGCACGGCATTTCCCAGGGACTTCGGCATTTAGGCGATTGTGTACCGTGATGTTGTTCAATTCTATCAGCTTCCGCCAAGAGATGCTATATCATATATCCATCACTGCCGCGTGTGCATGGATGGGCCCGGGAACGTCATGGGCCCGCCGCCGCCGGCAGCGGCGGCACCGTCACCGATCCGCCATCGCTCCAGGTCACGCGCACGGCACCATCGTCGCTCCAGTCGCAGCCCGTGAGTTCGCGTTGGCCGTCCCGGGCGTCGCCGATCGAGATGAGACAGACCGCCTCGTGAACCGGTCGCACTTGCTCGATGTTCAGCAGCGGCAACACGTATCGCCCGGAGACGCTGTTCAGCGACTCGTCTCCGCGCCACGTTGCCGGACGTTCCGCTCCGGAATACCCGTCGACCGCCACAATCGCGACGTGCTGGCCGGCTACTTCCGCCGACGAGGACAGCGGTGCGGCGGTAGTGCTGACGATCGGAATCGCGCCAGGCGGATATCCGACTGGAAATGCTCCTTCAACGGCTCTAACCGGCGGCGCTCCCGCCGCGAGAATGATGCGGTGGGCGCGGAGATGTCGCGAGCCGTCGAGCACGATCACCGTCTCAATCTCGTGCGCGAACCCAGCCAGCGTCTGCCGGTAGCGCATCCGCAGCCAGCCGTCGCCGACCGCCGATGCGTCGGCGCTCCCCTTGTGCCCGATCTCGCCTGCACTCGCCAGGCAAAGCATGCTGTCGGGGGAAGGATGGTCACCCGCCAGCCCGACGTTGAACGGTGCCGCAGTTGAGTAGACGTACTTTCCATACTTCGCGGCGGCACCCTGGCTTCGCGCGCTGAATCGCTGAACCTCGCCAGTCGCCCCGTCCCCGGCGAGAATCCAGCCCGGCTCGGGCAGCACCCGCAGGAAATCGCCACGCTCGACCGGAAGCGGCTCCTCATCGACGGACCAGAACGGATCGTCGTCGGCAATCGACCAAAGGCCGCCGAACGCCTGCATCGCCCAGTAGGTGGAGCCGGTGGCGATGTAGGTTTCCCGGATCTCGGAGCTACCCCCGAACGTCAACTCCTGCCGCAAGGTGCTGTCGGGGCGGATCGCCCCCCGCGCTTCGTGCCAGCGAAGGTGGCGGCCAACCAGGCGCTTCAGCATTCCTGGCGAATGGGGCCACACTCCTGCCTCGTAAGCCCAGAGCGGAGCGCCGAGGCGGGCGAATTTGTAGGCGAGGCTGCGCCCCTGGAGGGGGTAGCCGCC
>CADCWJ010000595.1 GCA_902806365.1 uncultured Thermomicrobiales bacterium | reverse complement strand
GGAACGGGTCGAACCCCTCGTAACGTCCGGCCAGCTCGTGGACCGCCGCCTCGGTGGTTTTCGCGAAGCCGTTGATCGTGCCTTCGCCGATGCCATGGAGGCCATCCTGATCGGTATCGAGCCGAACGAACAGCCAGTTTTTCCAGGGGTTGCCGACGATCCAGGTCGTCGCCCGCGTGATCTTCACTTCGGTCGTCCTCCATGATGGTTCGCGTTCCCGATCTCTGGATTGTCCACGGTTTCGCGGTTTTCGGGAGGTGAGGGGAGATCGGTTCGCCGATGATGAACGATGTCGCGCCGGCGGCCGGCACCTTCACCCATTGTGATTTAGGCGATGTCCCGCGCTACGAGCGCACCGATCGCCCCCATGAGTGCGTGGGCGGAATATGGCTCGGCGTAGCCGTCGGTCAGCACGGCAAGCGCAATGGTCCCGCCCGGTCCCGCGAACAAGCCGCAGTCATGGACGATGCCGGTCTGCCAGCCGGTCTTGCCCGCGTATCGCACGCCTGGAGGCAGGTGGCGGCCAATGCCCTCCCGGTACTGCTGGTCGCTGAGCAACGATCCCATCCAGGCGCATCGTTCAGGTGACGCGGCGCGGTCGGTCGCGACCGCCTCCAGCATGCGGGTCAGATCGTCGGCGGAGACGCTGTTTGGCGGATCTCCAGGGCGCCGGTTGGTACGCATGAAGTGCCGATGGAGTGCGGTCCCTGAAAGATCGAGGTCGCGTTGCGCGGCCGTGACCGCCGGGAAGCCGACGAGGTCGATCAGGACGTTGGACGCGGTATTGTCGGAGATCGCGATCATCAGCCAGGCGTGGTCGGCGACCGTTGGGGCGAGATCCCGTGAGAGCCAGTTGAGCACGCCGCTCCCGGCGACTCGTGTTTGCGCCGCGGGCGCGATCCTGGTCGAGAGATCGATCGTGCCGGCGTCAATCGCCCTCGCGACCGCGATCAGGACCAGAAGCTTGATCGTGCTTGCCGCCGAAACGGGCCGATCACCGGGATGGGAAAACGTCGCTCCCGACGAAAGGTGTCGAACCGACACGGCAACGGTCGTCCCGGCCGGGGCGGAGCCGATCAACTCGCGCAGGGAAGTCCATTGGTCGTCGCGGTCCTGATCGGCCATCCGTTTGCGGTCGCTCCCTCGGTGATATGCCGAGCCATGGGCCGGTAACGAAACCGGCATGGTCACCGGCGAGCAGGAGGAGGAAGGTTATCATGCTATACTCCGGCGGACTTAAGAATGGCCCGGGTCGCTCGTCTATTGTCACTTTTTGCTCCTTGGCCCGGATTGCATGGGCAACGCTCGCAGACGTTCACGGTGCCACATCATTCCTCTGGAACGACAATATGAATGGCGCCCGCGGAATGAAGGCTGAGCCGGTGCCACCGCGGCCATCCGGATTTTCCTTCCCAGATATCGGTCATACCATCGGCTCGCCGCCATTTCGATGGAGGTTATCGGCCGACACTCCGGAGGGCTACGGCTTTGTTCCGACCTCTATCGTCGCTGTTCGGATTATTCAGTCGCGACCGAGGAATCGATTTGGGAACCGCTAACACCCTCGTCTATGTGCGTGGCAAAGGTATCGTGATCTCCGAGCCATCGGTCGTCGCGATCGATACCAAGACCAAGCGGGCGCTCTGGGTGGGGATGGAAGCCAAGGCGATGATCGGCAAGACCCCCGGCTCGATTGTCGCCGTGCGGCCCCTGAAGGACGGCGTGATCGCGGATTTCGACACCGTCGAAATGATGCTGCACTACTTCATTCGCAAGGTCCACATGCAACGCCTGATGGCTCCCCATCCCCGCGTCGTGATTGGTATTCCGAGCGGCGTGACCGAGGTCGAGAAGCGGGCGGCGAAGGATGCCGCGTTGTCGGCCGGCGCGCGTGAGGCGTACACGATCGAGGAACCGATGGCGGCGGCGATCGGAGCCGGGCTGCCCATCAACGAGCCGATCGGCAGCATGATCGTGGACATCGGCGGCGGGACCACGGAAGTCGCCGTGATCTCGCTCGGCGGGATCGTCGTCAATCACTCGATCCGGGTTGCCGGGGACGAGATCGACGACGCGTTGATCCAGTACGCCCGTCGCGATCACAACCTCGTGATCGGAGAGCGAACGGCCGAGAACGCCAAGATCGCCGCCGGCTCGGCGTATCCGCTCGAGGAGGAAGTTCGAGTCATGCTGCGGGGCCGGGACCTGCTGACGGGACTTCCGAAGTCCGTCGAGGTCAGCTCCGTCGAGCTGCGGGACGCGATCTCGCAGCCGGTGAACACCATCATCGAGCTCGTCAAGAACTCGATCGAGGAAACCCCGCCGGAGCTAGTCGCGGACATCATGGAGTATGGGATCACGCTCGCAGGGGGCGGCGCGCTGCTGATGGGGCTGGATCGCCGCCTCCAGAGCGAGCTCCGGATGCCCGTGCACCGCGCCGAGGACCCGCTGACCTGTGTCGCGCGTGGGACGGGCAAGGTCGCCGAGTCCCTGCACCTGTATCAACGGGCGCTCGCGGGCGGGCAGGAGATTCGCCGGTAGGGGCGATCCCGGACGTCCCTCCGGGAGAGGGAGCGCACGAGCCCGAACGCGTATGGTAGTCTGTGACTCGATGGCATGGTTCGTACACTCCTCGGAAGGGGCGTTTGTCCTCTTGCCCCACGTACTGGCTGGAAACGTCATGCAGCTTGCGGCGTCACCATTCCACGATGATCGCACCACCCCAGGGCCGCAATGAACGCGGTTGCATTTCGACAGACCATGAGCCTGGTCGCCGTTTTCGCGGTGATCAGCATCGGCTTCATCATGCTCGATCGGCGGGGTGCTCTGGAGCCGATCCGTGATGGACTCAACCAGATCATGGCGCCGGTCTCGGATACGTTCTACCGGTTCGCCGACGGTCCCGTTCGAGAGTCGGACGTTGATGCCGAGCTGGCGCGGGTAATCCAGGAGCGCGACGCGCTGAAGGCCGAGAACAGCAAGCTCAAGGCCGACAACCGGGAGCTCGAACAGCTCCGGCAGCAACTGGACGTCACCGATCGGAATCCGACCGTCGATTACACGACCGCCGCCAGTGTGATTGGCTACGACGCGACCGGGGCGCAACACTTCATCATGATCGACAAGGGCTCCGCCGATGGCATCCAGACCGGGATGGCGATCGTCAGCCCCTACTTCTATCTGGGACAGGTGTCCGAGGTCACGCAGGATCAGTCCAAGGTCATGCTGATCATCGATACGAGCCAGAGCGTCGGCGCCATGCTCGAAGACACGAGGTCGGATGGCGTGGTGTACGGCCAGGCACAGGCGGGCGGCTATCTGGTGATGAGCTACGTCGACTCCGCGACCGTGCCGAAGGAAGGCGAATGGATCCTGACCTCCGGCTCGTCCGCCACCCAGACGCGTCAGGTGCCGCCGAACATCCCGATTGGCCAGGTCCTCGGCGTGCCCACGTCGGATCCGCAGACCGATACCCTGGAGATTCAGATCCGGCCGGGGGTGAGCAACTTCGACGATCTGGATGTCGTGTTTGTGGCAAAGCCGCGTGACGATGGCTGACCGCTCCGGCGGGCTCGATCCACGATTGACGTTGGCCCTGGCGGCGTCCAAGGCGTCCGCCCGCGTGATCCGGGGAATCGGCCGCGGCGGCGGGACGTCGGCCCCCGGACTGGTCGCCGAGCGGCTCGATTCCGCGCTCCTGACCAAGTTGACCGGCAAGCTCGCCCATGGGACGATCGTCGTGGCCGGAACGAATGGCAAGACCACCACCTCCCGGATGATTGCCGATATCCTGTCCGCCGCGGGCCGGAGCGTTGTCCACAATCGCTCTGGCTCCAACCTGGTACGCGGGGTCATCAGCGCCTTCGCCGCGCAGGCGACGCTGGGTGGAGGACCGGGCGGCGACATCGCCGTGATCGAGACGGACGAGGCGGCGTTTCCGGAGATCGTACGCCTGACGCATCCCCGAATCATCCTGCTGAACAATCTGTTTCGCGACCAGCTCGATCGCTACGGTGAGCTCGATACGATCGCGCGGACCTGGCGGTCGGCGCTCGAATCACTTGGAGCGGAGACCACGATCGTGGTCAATGCCGACGATCCGGCATTGGTAGCGCTTACCGATGATCTGAACAGCCCAAGAATAACGTTTGGACTTAACGAGGGCCGGTATCGCCTCGACGTGCTCCCGCATGCGGCCGACGCGTCTTCGTGTCGCGTTTGCGGTGCCAATCTCGCCTATCATGCCCACTACGTCTCTCACCTTGGCGATTGGTACTGCCCGTCATGCGGGCGCGCCCGGCCCTCCCTCGATATCGAAGGCGGAGCGATCGAGCTCCACGGGGTTGAGTCGCTCTCGATCTCGGTTTTGGCAAACGGGGTCCGGCGGCGCTTTGAGACGGGTGTGCCCGGGCTCTACAACGCCTATAACGTCCTCGCCGCCGTCGCCGTGGCCAACCAGGCCGCGGTCCCGATCGACACGATCGACGGAGGGCTCCGCGCCTTTCGTTCCGCCTTTGGCCGGATCGAGCGGGTGTCCTACAGGGGCCGCTCGCTGACGATCGCCCTCGTCAAGAATCCCGTCGGATTCAACGAAGTGTTGCGCATGCTGACCGCCGCGTCCGGCGGTCTCGCCGTGCCCACCATGATCGCGATCAACGATCTTTACGCCGATGGGCGCGATGTGTCGTGGTTGTGGGACGTGGACTTCGAGCTGCTGGCGGCGGGCGACGGCGACCTGAGCACCACCGGCCTGCGCGGTGCCGATATGGCGAATCGTCTCAAGTACGCCGGTGTCTCTCCCGGACGCATCCACCCGCTGTCGCAAAACTTCTCCGACGCGATCGATGCCTTTGTCGAGTCGGTTCCCGAAGGCGATACTGCCTACATCCTGCCGACCTATACGGCGATGCTGGAGATCCGCAAGGTCCTCGCGAGTCGTGGCGCGGTCGAAACGTTCTGGCGCCAATGACCGGGCAAGGAGGAGATGCGGGCATGACGGACTACACGGGATCGCTTGTGATCGGCTGGCTCTATGGCACCAGGATGAACATCTATGGTGACCGAGGCAATGTGCTGGCACTCGCCGGACGCGCTCGTTGGCGCGGTCTGGAGCCAGACGTGCGGGAGATCGGCCTTGGTGACCCGATCCCCGACGACATCGATGTCTTCTTTTTCGGTGGCGGGCAGGATCAGGAGCAGGTCGCGGTGTCCCGCGACCTCCGGGGCGAGAAAGGCGAGCAGATCCGGAATGCCGTCGAACGCGGCACCGCCCTGCTCTCGGTCTGCGGGGGGTATCAACTGCTCGGGCACGAGTATCGTCCGAACGACGCGGAGCGCCTGCCCGGGATTGGCCTGTTCGATGTCCATTCGACCGCTGGCCCCAAACGCTTCATCGGCAACGTGATCGTCAACTCGCAATGGGGCAAGCTCGTTGGGTTCGAGAACCACAGCGGACTGACCTACCTCGGGACCGGCGCCACGCCGATGGGCACGGTGGAGGTCGGCCATGGCAACAACGGGAAAGACGGTACCGAGGGCGTGGTCTACAGGAACGCGATCGGTTGCTACCTTCATGGCGCCTTGCTGCCCAAGAATCCGGTGCTGACCGACTGGCTGATCGCTGCCGGGTTGCGGAGCCGCGGGGGGGCTGGCACGCTCCCGGCCCTGGACGACTCGATCGAGGCGTCCGCGCATGCGTCCGCGACTGCCCGTGCGATCGCGACGCGCTAGGTGAGGGGCTGCCTGGCGGATCGGTACTTCCAGTACGGCGTCCCTCCGTCAGATGTACCGGTGATCGCGTATTGCAGGCAACATAGATGCCGTGTAGTATCTCTAGCGTTGATATTCATGTAACAGATGCATCGATGAAGATGGGGTCTTTTAAGGAAGCATGACAGGCTGCGCATTGCCTGCTCAATGCGATTCGTCAATAACCAATGGAGAAGACCATGTCGACAATCGATACGCTGGATGAGCGCATCCTCTCCGAGTTGCAGGCGAACGGCCGGCTCACGATGAAGGCGCTTGCCGAGCGGGTCGGGCTTTCCAGCCCGGCGATGATCGAGCGCGTCCGGCGCCTGGAGGAACGTGGGGTGCTGGCCGGGTACCGGGCGGTCGTCGATCCCGGATCAATCGGCCGGACCTTGTCTGCCCTGGTATCGGTCGATGTCGAGCGCCGGAACCACGAGTCATTCCTGAACCGTCTTCGGGCCGCGCCGGCCGTGGAAGAATGCCATCGAATCACCGGCGATCGGGCATTCCTGATGAAGGTCCACGTTGCATCGACCGAGGAGCTGGAACACCTGGTCGATGATCTTGCCGATGTCGGGGCACGCTGTTCGACGAGCATCGTCCTCTCGACCCCCATCCTCGGCGCCCCGATGGTGCCGCCCGAGGGCAGCGTCACCCAGCGCACGCGATTGACACGACGCCGGCGCCGGGCGGCGGGAGCCGCGGCTGCCGTCCCGGTCCGGAGCGACGACGCCGTAGCGACCAAGGCGGACGGCACCCCGCGCCGCCGGCGCCGCAAGGTCCAGCCTACCGCCGACGCCTGACCCGGACACCGCACGACAAGGAAAGCCCCGGCGCGCATGCGCGCCGGGGCTTTCCTTGTCGTGCGGTGAAACTGGCGCCCGTGCCGATCGTCAGGTTGCTGGCTCGATCGGAATGTCGGCCGGCGTGGGAACCGCGAGTGGATCGATTGGGTTCTGCTGACCCGGCTGGATCGGTCCCCCGGAAATGCCGGGAGCAGCGGCTGGAGTGGAGCCGGGCTGGCCGAAGATGCTGCCACCACCCCGCGCATAGCGGTTGATGCTGTCGACCGCGCCGGCCGCCCACTTGACGCCGCTCTTGCGGGTCGCGGCGGTCGCCTTGGTCAGCTCTTCCTTCTCGAGTGGGTTGAGGTCGGTGCATTCCTGCGTCGGTTCCTGGCCCTTCACCAACCACTCCTGGCGCACGTCTCCAGCTCTGGATTTATGGCCGGTCGTCGAACAAACATCCCCCCGGAACGCTTCGGCGGGCACCGGGAACTCCTTGGCCAGGGGCTGCCCGTCGGGACCATTGAGCAGGGCCGCGTAGGTCGGATTATTGTGCATCTCCAGCATCATCGCCTCCCAGATCGGTCCCGCCGCCTGGATCCCGTCCCGTTCGGGGAGGTTGGTGACATTGCTGTTGCCACTCGTGCCGACCCAGACACCGATCGCGACATCGGTCGTGTAGCCCATGGTCCAGAGATCCTTCCAGCCGTCGGTGGTTCCGGATTTCGCCGCCGTGGGCCGGCCGAGCGCCTTCTGGGTGTTGCCGAACCGGTTGTTCTCCGTGAAGATGAGCTTGCGGGCGTCGTTGTCGGTCAGGATCGAGGTCACCTGGTAAGCGTTACCTGCGTTGATCGCCTGCGTCGATTCCTTCGCAATCCGCGCCTGGTCCAGATCGTAGAGCACGTTGCCCTGGCTGTCGGTGATCTTGATGATCGGGTGGGGAGGGACATTGCGACCGTTGTTGGCGAGCGTCGCGTAGGCGTTGGTGTGCTCCAGCAGCTCGACCTCGGCCGAGCCCAAACCGAGCGCCAATCCGTAGTACAAGGCGTCGTTCGGAAGGCTGTCGACGAGGCCCATCCTTCGTGAGGTATCCATCACGTTCTGCAGGCCTGCGAATTCAGTTGCCTTGACCGCCGGGATGTTGAGCGAGTTCGCCAGCGCGATCCGGGCGGGTACCGCTCCGTAGAACTTCTCGGTGTAGTTCAGTGGCTCGTACGGCTTTTCTCCTGGAACTGGCCAGGTGCTTGGGATGTCCATGATGACCGAGGCCGGGTTCCAGCCTTGCTCGAAGGCCGAGGCGAAGACGAGCGGTTTCATGGACGAGCCGGGCTGGATCAGACTCGTTGCGTAGTTGACCTCGCCGTTGATGAGCGCATCGCTGAAGTCCGCCGAACCGACCATCGCCAGGATCTGACCGCTCCACGGCACCATGACGACCATCGCGCTGTTGTTGCGGCCATAGTTCTTGGCCTCCACAACTCCGGCGGCGACCAGCTCCTCCGCCTTTTTCTGAAGGCCGATATCGATGCTGGTCATGATGTTCAGGCCACCGTAGAGCGCATCCTCGCCGAAGTTCTCGACGACGTACTCGCGGACATACTGCGTGAAGTGCGGCGCGTTCTGCACGGCGCTGGTGCGGCTATCCCGGATCTGGAGAGGTTCCTCCCAGGCCGCGTCCGCCTGCTCACGGGTGATGTAGCGATACGTCGTCATCTGGTCGAGCACGTAGCGCTGGCGCTTTTTCGCGATGTCGAAATTCTGGGTCGGGTCGTAGTACGACGGCGACTGCGGCAGGCCAGCCAGCAGGGCCGCCTCGCCAAGGGTCAGCTCCGACGCGTGCTTCTCGAAGTAGGTCTCGGCCGCCGCTTCGATCCCGTAGGCGCGGGCTCCGTAGTAGATCGAGTTGACGTACATCGTCATGATGTCGGTCTTCGAGTACTTCTTGCTCAGCGCTACCGCTGCCAGTGCCTCCCGGCCCTTGCGGGTGAAGCTGAGATCGAGACCGCTGATCTGTTCCGGGTAGAGCGATCGCACGAGCTGCTGGGTGATGGTGGAGCCGCCCGATTTGCCAGCACCGGAGAGGTTGATGAAACCACCCCGGACGATCGCGAACGGCTCCACGCCGGAGTTGGTCCAGAATGTCGAATCCTCGGAGGCGACCGTCGCGTTGATGAAGTCCGTCGACATCTGCTCGATCGGGACGAAGGTGCGCCAGCCGTAATCCGGGTTGTCCACTTCCTGAAGCAGTTGCCCGTTGCGATCGAAGATCCTGGTCGTCTGGAAGGCATTGACCGCCACTTCCGCCGCGTTCGGCAGATCCCTGTTGACCTCGCGATAGGCGCGCATCGTGCCCGCCACGCCGACCGCGCCGCTAATGGCGGTGAGCACAACGAGAGACACCAGCCCGATCAGGACTACCGTTCCGGCCATCATGATCAGGCGGGCGGGACTGAACAGCCCGGCTTCCGTCGTCGAGCGAGCCGTCGCGCCAGGAAGGAGTTGCGGCGGAAGCGCGTTCGCGCGGTTGCCGTAACGGGTGTTGCCGTACCGTGCGAGCCGCCGCCTGGCGTCCGGATAGCGGCGGCTGGCGCGGCTGATGCGACCATGACTCATGAAACGCGGACTCCTTGATGCCTGTTAGGGTGGGATGGTGGTGGCGACGTGGCGTGAAGATGCTGGCAGGGATGCAGGAGGTGAGGAGGCAAGTCGCCACGCCCGCCCTCTCAGGAGCAGTGACGCAGGACGACGGCCAATGGTTTCAAGCGGCGCTTCGGGAGAACACGGGGACAGAGCCAGTGGATGGCCTTCCATGGCGAATCGGGTACGATTTCGTCGTCCCACGGTTGACGTCATTCGACGCACTGTCCGTAGGTGATCAGAGGCACGGAGTCGATCGGATCGGCATTCCCGATACCCGACCCCGCGACGTATGGTACCAAATGGCGGGGGCGGACGTTCGAAGAGATGTTCCTGATCGGGTCGGCGGGGTGATGGCTCGTGTCGCCGACCGGCGGAGCGGCATGAACACATCCGCGCCCTTTCCAGTTTCCCCGGTGCGCCGGCACGTGCGCCCGGACGATGCAGGGTTTGCCCATGTCAAAAGATAGCTCGCACCCGGAGTTCCGGGCCGGCAGCAGTTTGCCGGAGACGCCGCACGACTTGCCCATCGACCGGGCCAGGATCGACGCCCTGCTGGAGCGGGTCCGAAACGGTGAGCGCGTAACCTTGCTGGACGAGTTTCTCGCCGCCGTCGACTGGCGTGGCTCGTTCACGACCGACGACGGCGCTCCGATGGACGTGGAGAGCATCGCCCGGTTGATCGCCTACTACCGGGAAAAGTTCAGTGACATCGGGCCGGTCTATCTCGCCGAACTGATGTCGACCGAGTTCATGACCGAGCAGCGCGCGCGGGGCGACATCGTCTTCTCGCCACGTCTGCTGGAGATCGGGCGCGGCGAGCCGGAACTGTGGAAGGAGATCCGGCTCTTCTTCCGGCGCAAGGAGTTCGCGACCGCGATGCTCGTGAACGCCAACCGCGACCAGCCGGACGAGACGTAACCCCCCTTCGTCGCGCCCCGACGTTCGCTGGCGCAGCCACGATCGGGCCGAGGGTTTCGCCGCGATGCCGCTTCCAGGGCGGGAGCCCTCGGATACGCGGCGGTCATCCGTATTCGCTCGCCCGACGCTACGCCTGACGCCGCAAAGGGGTATGGAACGAGTCCCTAGGCGCCGGCGTGCTCCAATGCAGTCATGATCGCGCGGCGCGTCAGGTTCTGAGTAACTTGCGTCCGGTAGCCCACCGGAGCGTGAGTGTCGCCGAGGACATCGATTCCCTGGGTCGCCAGCGTCGCCGCCGCCTTGACTGACTCAAGGTCCCCCGCGCCGCCGCGCAGGCTGTCCTCGACGGCGGTGGCACGGAACGCCGTGTCGGTCGCGCCGGTGATTCCAACCTTGATCTCGCCGATCGTTCCGTCACTCGCCTTCGCGACCACCGCCGCGACGCCGACGATGGCGTAGCCGGAAGCGGGGTTGGCCAGCTTCTCGTAGCGAAAGCCGGTCCCGGCCTGGACGGGAACGCGGATCGCGGTGATCAGCTCCTGAGGATCGAGCGCGGTGGTGAGGAACCCGACGAAGAATTCGGCGATCGGGATCACGCGCTCGCCGCCCGGGCCACGCGCCACAACCTCGGCGTCGAGCGCCAGGACGCCGGCCGGGTAATCGGCGGCGGGATCGGCATGGGCCAGCGCGCCGCCGATCGTTCCCCGGTGGCGGACCTGCTGGTCGCCGACGACGTGGGCGATCTGCGCGAGCAGACCCGCATGCTCGGTGATGAGCGGGTCGGTCGCCAGTTCGTGGTGGGTAGTCAGGGCTCCGATCTGGAGCGCGCCGTCGACCTGCTGGACCCCGCGAAGCTCGTGGACCCCGGTGATGTCGATGATGTGCCCTGGCTGGGCAAGTCGCAGCTTCATCACGGGAAGCAGAGAGTGCCCCCCGGCGAGTAGCTTGCCGT
>CADCWJ010000594.1 GCA_902806365.1 uncultured Thermomicrobiales bacterium | reverse complement strand
CCGCCTATCTGGAGGCCCGAGTATTTTGCGAGATCGCCCTCGATTATCGGCGGACTCGATCATCCCAGGAGCACCGGGAAGTTGCTCGCCTGATCGCCGTGGTCGACCTGACCGTTTCCTCCGATTTGTACTTCTTGCGCGGGATCCGTAACGCCGCCGATTACGATCTTGCGCTTTCTTCCCAGACCGTTAGCAGTCAGGCGACGCAATCCGCGGCAGTCGCAGTGTGGATCATCGCCCGGCTCGATGAGCTCTCGGCGAGCACGCCCTCTGTCTGATCCGGATATGGAAGGGATGAGGGCGACATCGTCCGCCCGACGAATCGGGTCGCGATCCACGCCCGCATGAGCCGTCGTCGAACCGCAGGGAGGAGCTCGTGAGCGAGGATCGGGATCCGACGGTGCCGCCCGGCCCGCTGCCAGCCTGGGGCCAGGGTTATGGGCGATTGGCTGGCCAGAACGCCCTCGTCACTGGCAGCACCCGCGGGCTGGGGCGAACGATGGCCGAATGGCTTGCCCGCGAAGGCGCCAACATCATCGTCACCGGGCGCGAGCGGGATGCCGTCGATGCCTCGGTCGCCGCGATCGCGGCCACTGGCGTTCGGGCCTGGGGCATCCCTGCCGATCTTTCCCGCCCCGACGAGGCGCATCGGCTTGCCACCACCGCGCTGGCGACCGTCGACCAGCTCGATATCCTCGTCAACAATGCCGGCATGAGCATCTCCCAGCCGTTCTGGGAAGTCTCCGACGCCGATTGGGCCGAGGAAATGATGACCAACGTGCGGGCGCCGTTCATCCTCAGCCAGCATGCCGCGCGACACATGATGGAGCGCTCGATCCGGGGCCGGATCGTCAACGTCAGCACGATCGGCGTCTTCGCCGGGCACCGCGACAAGATGGTCTACAACATCGCCAAGGCCGGGGTGCAGGCGATGACCCGCAATATGGCCTACGAGCTTGCGCCGCACGGCATCACCGTCAACTGCGTCGCGCCCGGCGCGGTTCCCGATCGCCCCGGCAACGACTATGGCTCCGGACCCTCCGAGGCCGACCGGTACGCACAGGCGATCCCCGCCGGGCGCTTCGGACGGGCCGAGGATGTCGCCGCCGCCGTGATCTTCTTCTGCCTGCCGGAGACGGAGTGGACAACGGGGCAGACGCTCCTGATCGACGGCGGCCACCTCTCCTACCTGCCGGACTGACGAGTCTCGTGCGGCCGGCGGCACCGGCCACGAAGGAGCATCCACCGGAATGAAGGCAGGCATCTTCACCTACGCCTGGGACCTCGACGCCGAAGGCTACGAGCGGGTTGCCGGGCGGCTCGCCGACGGCGGGTTCACGGCGATCAACCTTGCGACCTCCTACCACGCCGGGAAGTTCCTGCTCCCGCACAATCCGAAACGGCGCGTCCACTTCGCCGAAGATGGCGCACTCTACTTCCAGCCCGATCTCTCGACGTACGGACGGATCCAGCCGCGGGTCAGCTCGCTCGTCTCGGCGGTCGGGGATCCGGTCGGCCGGCTCGCGCATGCTGCCAGGCATCATGGGCTCGACCATGTCGCCTGGATGGTGCTGCTCCACAACAGCTGGCTCGGCGAGCGCCACCCTGAAACGACCATGCACACCGCGTTCGGCGACCCGTTGCACCATTCGCTGTGCCCGGCGCATCCGGACGTCGCCGAGTACGCGCTCGCCTTGATCCGGGATCTCGTCATCCGGCACGATGTCGCCGCGATCCAGCTCGAGTCTCCCGGATACATGCCGTTCACGCACGGATACCATCACGAGATCGTCGGCGTCGCGCTCGACGACGTGCAGGAGCGTCTTCTCGGCATCTCCTTCAATCCGGTCGAGATCGCGGGCGCGACCGCCAGCGGAATCGACGCCGAAGGCTTGCGCCAGCGGGTCGCCGCCCTGCTCGACGCCTGCTGGAACCGGGGCGTCCCGGTGCAGGAGGGAGGTGGGCCGTCGGCTGCCGCCAGCGCGGTGCTCGACAACCCCGAGATGGTCGCCTATCGAGGGTGGCAGCAGGATCAGGTCGTCTCCCTGTCGCGCCAGATCCGCGAGGTCGTCGCCCAGGTCAGCCCGACAACCGAGATCCGGCATTTCGCCGAGGCGATCGTCGGCGCGCCGGGAAGCGAGCCAGAGCGCGCCCTGCTCGATACCGGCGATGCGATCCTGACCGGCTACGCCACGTCGGACGACGACGCCCACGACCGCGCCTCCGCCGCTCTCACGACCGGCAAGCCAGTCTGGGGGATGGTCCGCGCGATCGCGCCAGACACGACCGATCCGGCCGCCGTCGCCTCCCGGATCGCCGCCTGGCGCGCATCGGGCGTCGCGGGAATCGACGTCTACAACTACGGCTTGATGACCCTGCCGATGCTCGACGCCGTAACGAAATCGCTATTGGGTTGAACGGGCGGTCGCTGAATGTCGTTCGGATCAGCGCAGCGAGAAGGAGGGCATGGTGCGAATCCTCTTCACGTTCGTGGGTGGGAGCGGCCATCTCGACCCGCTGATCCCGATTGCCCACGCCGCCCGGGCCGCCGAGCACGTCGTCGCCATCAGCGGTCGCCCCGGGATGCTCCCCCGGATCGAGGCGGCGGGTTTCGATGCCTTTGCCACCGGTCCGGACGGCGG
>CADCWJ010000593.1 GCA_902806365.1 uncultured Thermomicrobiales bacterium | reverse complement strand
TAGCCACGAAGCCCGGATCCCGCTCCGCGGCGAGTGTGCGAATCGACGTCGACAGGGTCGATTCGCCGACCGTGCCGCCCGCCGCCCAGTAGAAGCTGAGCAGCCCGAACGCCAGTGACCAAACGAAAGCGCCAACTGCGATCCCCCGACCAGGTCTCTTCGCGGGCCTCCCGGGCGGAGCGTCGCGTTGGTGCTTCTGGCCGGTTGGCGACATCAGCCTTCGCTTCTCCTATCTATCTCTCCAGTCTCGTTGACCACGCCTTCAGGACGGGCGGAAATCCTCGGCGATCATCTGCAGTCGCTCCCTGCCATTCCATTCATTGATCTCCAGGCGACCCACGAGGTCGATGGTACGCACCGCAAGCAGCTCGCTTGACCGCCAGGCAGCACTCCAGAGCAGGGCTTCGAGAGGTTGCCCACCCACCGTAACGGTGATCTTGAGGTGCTGCTTCTCCTGTCCCATCGACGTGTAGCGCTGAACGCGGGCGTCGCGAATCCGGAAGATCGGCACGGGATTTCCCGTTCCAAACGGTTCGAGCGGCGCGAGGGCACGAACCGTCTGCGTCGACGGTGGGCCACCCCCGAGATCGGCGTCGATCGCGATCCGGCGGGGTGCGGGGATGGGCAGTTCGGTCTGCGCAAGCGCATCTTCCAGGTGCGCTTCGAGACGGGGGAGGTGCGCCTTCGGCAACGTGACCCCCGCCGCCATGCTGTGCCCGCCATAGCGCGTCAGCAGCGAGGAAACGCTCGCAAGGGCGTCGACGAGGTTGAATCCGTTGACCGAGCGTGCCGACCCGTGAAGTACCTCCCCATCTTCACGGAGGACGAGAACGGGCCGTCGAAGCTCCTCAGCGAGCCGTGAGGCCGCCGCACCGACCAGCCCCGACGGCCAATCCGGGCTGTGAAGCGCCAGCACCGACCGCCCCTTCCAGCCGGGAGTGCGCTCAATGACGTTGGTTGCCTCCCGCATCAGCCGGTCGGTCCGCAGCTTCCGTTGCTGGTTCAGTGCTTCGAGTGCGCCGGCCATCCTCTGCGCGTCCACCGGATCCGAGGCCATCAGGAGGTCGAAGGCGAGGCACGGGGAGGCGATTCGTCCGGCGGCGTTGAGCCGTGGGCCGATCCGGAAGGCGATGTCCTCGGCGGTCACCGTGTTGGGAGCAACCCCGGCGGCCCGGAGGAGCGCTTGCACACCGGGCCGCGCGCCCGAGCAGTCCAGTGCCCGCACTCCGTCGCGAACGAGTGCCCGGTTGACACCACGAAGCGAGGCGACATCGGCCACCGTTCCCAGCGCCACCAGGTCGAGAAAACCGGCTTCCCCGTCGTCGTGACCGTCCGCAACCCGATATCCGGCCTGGGCCAATGCCGACACCAGCAGGTACACGATCCCTACCGCCGAGAGATCGTGGAGGTCGCTGTCCTCCGCAAGCTGGGGAGAAACCGTGATCGCGCCTTGCGGGCCGTCGTCCGCCATCCGGTGATGGTCGAGGATGAGAAGGTCCATGCCGGAGGCGGTTACGATTGCGGCCTGCTCGTGATCGGAGCTGCCGCAATCGACGGTAATCAGGAGTTTCACTCCTGCCGTCGCCATCGCCCGGATCGCGCGCTCCTTGAGCCCGTAACCATCGGCTCGCTCGGGAAGCGCCGGGACCACCCTGTCAGCGCTGACGATCGACCGCAGGGCCAGCGTCAGAAGCGCGGTCGAGGTGATGCCATCGACGTCGTAGTCACCGAAGATACCGATTCGCTGATCCTTCGCGATCGCTTCGTCGATCCGGGCGATGGCTCGCTCGATGTTCGGGAGCCGGGAGTGATCGGGAGCGGGCCGCCGCCGGGAATCAAGGAAGTCCGCCGCGGCCGCCCGGTCGTGGATCCCGCGCCGGTAGAGGAGAGCACCGATCAGCGGGTCGGGATGCCAGGATCCGGCATCACTGCCGGACGGAACTGGCTCCGGCTCGATCCATGTCGGCGGCACGTGCGCCATCTGGGCCAGATGCATGGGGATAATGTCCTGTCCGGTGCTTGATCTGCCAGGGCGGGGAAGGCAGCGGGGCGTTGAGGTCCGATGGTAGCACGCCGCTGATGTCCCGTCCGGGCGTTCGGCCGGTTGCCCGGGTTCCGCGGTCCGGCGAGAATGCGACCAGCAGGTCGTTCGAGCGCCAGCACCAGGAATGGGGAGAGAGGTGCAGCGTGGGTGACGCCACCCGGCAGTACGATGCGCTGGTAATCGGGTCCGGTCACAACGGCCTTATCGCCGCGGGGTACCTGGCAAAAGCCGGCAGGCGCGTGCTCGTACTCGAGCGACGCGACATCATTGGTGGGGCGACGGTCACCGAGGAACCGTTCCCGGGGTATCGCCTCTCGACCTGTTCCTACGTCTGCAACCTGCTCCTGCCGGAGGTCATCCGGGATTTTGAGCTCGTTCGTCACGGCTACGAGATCCGGCCCTTCGACCCGACCTATTTCGCACCCTTTCCCGATGGACGCTACTTCGCGGCCTTTCTCGATGGCGCCAGGACGCGGGAGCAGATAGCACGCTTTTCGACGAAGGATGTGCGGGCGTACGGTGCCTATTGGGAGATGTGGGATCGGATCATCGCCCGAATGCAGCCGCTGATCCGGCGGGGGGCACCATCCGACGAGGACATCGCCACGGCGTTCGATGGCCCGGACGGCTCGGAGGACTGGCACACGCTGACAAGGGCGAGCATCGCCGAGGTGCTCGACCGTTTTTTTGAATCCGAAGAGATCAAAGCACCCCTCTCAACCGGAGGTGTGATCGGGGTCAACGCCGGGCCATACGATCCCGGAACGGCCTACGTCAAGTTCCATCACCTGCTCGGGACGGTCGGCGGGCACCAGGGTGCCTGGGGTTTCGTCCGCGGCGGCATGGGAAGCGTCGCCAGCGCCCTGGCCGCGGCCGGCGCCGAAGCCGGGGTGCGGATCGAGACCTCATCACCGGTGGCCGAGATCGACGTCGCGAACGGACGTGTCACGGGGGTGCGGCTGGAGGATGGCCGGCGGTTTTTCGCCGATGTCGTGGTTTCCAATGCCGATCCCCAGCACACGTTCCTGCAGCTGGTCGGGCCCGATCACCTCCCCACCGATTACGCCGACGGGATCCGGGCGATCCGGAGCAAGGGATCGGTCGTCAAGGTACTGCTGGGTCTCGCCGAGCTGCCGAACTTCACCGCCATGCCCGGTACATCGGTCGGGCCGCAGCACACCGGCGGTATCGTGATCAATCCGTCCGTTGCCTATCTCGACGCCGCCTGGCGGGAGTGCCAGGCGGGCCTCCCGTCGCGTCGCCCGTTCATGGACTGCTACATCCAGACAGCCACCGAAGAAGGGTTGGCGCCGCCCGGGAAACACACCATGAGCATGTTCGTCCAATACGCGCCATACGACCTGGCACATGGCACCTGGGACGAGCACCGGGACGAGATCGGGGCCAACATCATCGATACGTTTGCGCAGTACGCGCCGAACCTGCCGGCCGCGATCGAGCACATGCAGGTGCTCGGACCACGGGAGATCGAGGCGACAGTCGGAATCACGGGTGGCAACATCTTCCACGGCGAGATCCTGCCGGACCAGATGTTCGGTGGCCGCCCGGTCGCGGGGTACCCCAGTTATGCCACACCGGTCACCGGACTCTATCTGTGCGGCGCGGGCGCCTGGCCGGGTGGGGCGGTGTTTGGCGCACCCGGCCGCAACTGCGCCCAGCAGGTGATCGCCGACCTGGAGGGACCATCGAGCGGCGGTGGGATGGCCTGACGAAGGTTCGCCGCTACGGTTACATGGATGACCGCCGAGCCGCCGCTCAGAATTCGAGCAGGATCGAGATGATTTCGAATGGCCGGACCCGGAGCGTGACCGTCCGCCCATCATGTTCCAGCGGCGAGTCCGCATCCTCCTCCAGCAGCGTCACGGCGGTAGCCGACCGCACATCCCGGCTGAATGTCAGCACACTCCGGCCAGCGATTCCGTGCGGCTCGTAAAGGCGCAACACGAGTCCGTCCCGGTCATGCGCCCGCTTGAATGCGGCGAAGCCGAGGTCCACGCACTGGATCGAAAGGAGCGCGGGAGCTCCGGCGGCGTCGCCCGGCACCGGAAGGGGAACGAGCGGCGCATTGAGCGCGTGCGCCTCGTGCACGACCCCTGCGTCGATCCAGTCCCCCGGGTGCGGGAAGAAACTGTAGGTGAAGCGATGCTCGCCTTCGTCGGCAAAGGGATCGGGCGCCAGCGGGCCCCGGACGAGGCTCAGCCCGATCGTGCCGCCCACGACGCTGTGCCCGTATTTGCCATCGTTGAGCACTGCCACACCGTACGCCGGTTCCGAGAGATCGACGAAGCGATGCGCGCTGACCTCGAACCGCGCCCGTTCCCAGCTGGTGTTCCGGTGGGTCGGTCGCTTGTGGACGCCGAAGATCGTCTCGAAGGTCGCCTCGTGCGTGTGAACGGAGGTCGGGAAAAGCGCCCGGATCAGCATCATGCGCTCGTGCCAGTCGATCGTCGTCTCGATGTCGATCCGGGCAGAGCCGCTCAAGAGGCGGTAGGTCTGCACGAAACGTGAGTCCCGCCAGGCGCGCGTGACCCGCACCGCCGCCCGCAACGGTCCGGATTCCACAATCTCGATCGACTCGGCGTCGGTCAGCTCGAATCCGGCGTTCTCGTATGTTTCGTCGATGTCCCAGGCGTCCCACGCTCGTGGCCGGTCGACGTACGCCCAGAGCTGGTTGCCACGGTCGCTCAGCGCGTCGCGGTCGGCGCGCTTGTCGAAGACCCGGTGGAGGGTGCCGTCGGCACCGATCGCGACATGGACCAGGCCATTCTCAATCACGAAGCCGGAGCCGTTGCGCTTGGCAGAGACTCCGGCCGCGGGCTGCCCGGATCGTCCGTTTTGTGCCGCGGGAACGACGACCTCGAATGCACCAAGTTGCCGTGACGGATCGTGGAGCAGTTGGCCGCCCTCGATCCTCTGCGTGACGTTCGCCGGCAGACCGCTGGCGGACATCTCCGCCGGCACGATTACGGTCAGCGGGCGCGGATGCATCGCGGGGTTGGCGACGGCGATACTGCCGGTCCCCGGCCCTGAGCCCGCTTCCGTCAGCGACGCGATCGCGCTGTCGCGAATCTCGACGGCGGTGGCGACGACCGCTCGCAGCTCGGGATGCGTGTCCTGATAGACCTCGTTGATGGAGGAGCCCGGCAGGATGTCGTGGAACTGGTTGAGCAGCAGGCGCTTCCAGTTTGCGTCGAGGCGGTCGTGCGGATAGTCGGGTCCCGGCTGCCGATTCCGAAGAAGCCCCTTTCGCGCACCTGGGAGGCTCGCCAGCGCCGCGAACGCTTCGGCTTCGACGAGGCGGTGCTCCGACTCCCGGTTCAGCTTCTTGACCAGCCCCTGTGTCGTGAGCGTCGCCCGATGCAGCTCCAGGTACAGTTCGCCGGTGAACGTGGGGACCCCCTCGGTCGGCAGCGAGGCGAAGAACTCCTCGACCTTGCCCATCCGAAGGCGGGGAAGCACCGGATAGTCCTTGATCCGGGCGTAGTTCTCCAGCATCTGGCGATCAGGGCCGCCGCCTCCGTCGCCCCAGCCGAAGGAGAGCAGCGTCTGGTCGTGCAGCCGCTTGCCCTTTAAACCGCGCCAGGTGCCGATTGTGTCGAGCGGCACGATGTTGCCGTTGTAGCCCGCACCGGGGTTGTAGAAGGTATGCGCCATCACCCGGCTGCCATCGATGCCTTCCCACCAGAAGAGATCGACGGGAAAGGGGTTGCTCTCGCTCCAGGTGACCTTGATCGTAAAGAACTTCGAGATCCCGGCGCCGAGCAGAACCTGCGGGATGCCGCCCGAGAACCCGAAGACGTCCGGCAGCCAGGCGGTGTCATTGCGGATGCCAAACCGGCTCTCGAAATACCGCTGGCCGTAGAAGAGCTGGCGGACATAGGCTTCGGCACCGGTCACCTGCGAGTCGGGCTCGACCCACATCCCGCCGACCGGTTCCCAGCGACCTTCCTTGACGCGCTCGGTGATGCGGTCGAGCAAGGCGGGGTCGTCCTCCTCCAGCCAGGCATACGCCTGCGCCGACGACTGGTTGAACGTGAAGTCCTCGAACT
>CADCWJ010000592.1 GCA_902806365.1 uncultured Thermomicrobiales bacterium | reverse complement strand
TGCACTGTCGTGTGTCTGCTCAAGGGGTTTCCAACAATCGAGTTCCCTGTCAGGGCGATCGATGCGGTGGCGGATCACGGGCAGACACGGAGGTCTGCCCCTACAACCCGACGGGACATCTCGTAGGGGCAGACCTACGTGTCTGCCCGTGATCCGCCACCGCATCGATCGCCCTGACAGGGAACTCGATTGTTGGAAACCCCTTGAGCAGACACACGACAGTGCTTTGACGATCGACTCCGGTTAGACGGAGTCATCCCCGAAGGCATTGCGCTGGTCGAGCAGGCGTGTCAGGTCATCGGGCGTCGTGACGGGCGCGAGGCACGTGAAGTTCTGACATAAATAGGCGGCGGCTTCGGCTCCCTCCGGCAACGGACGGTCGGCGAGCATCGGGAAGGTGGGGCTGTCCGCGGCGTAGCCAAGGGCGGCAAACGGCTCGTACCGCTGGGCGAACACGCTGCGCATGGCATCGCGTTGATCATTCGCCGGGCCCGCGAGGACCAGCTCGCGCGTGCCGGCGAGAAGTCGCTCGAGTACGGAAAGCCACCGCCCGAATGCGGTGGGGTGCTCGGCCATCGGCCTCGCGAGCGATGCGAGCATCCGTCTCACGTCGTCCTCGAACGCGGTCGCGCCGCGATAGGCACCCATCGTCAGCAGCATATCGGCGGCTAGCGAGTTGCCACTGGCGATCGCACCATCCTGGAGATCACGGGGACGAACGACCAGGTCGTCGTGGAAGTCACTGGTGTCGTAGAACCCGACCCCGGACTCATGCGGAAACGCGGATCGCACCACGTCGGCGAGCGCATTGGCCTCGTCGAGCCAACGCAGCTCGGCCGTAGCTTGATAGAGCGAGACGAGCCCGCCCGTGAGCGCGGCATAATCCTCCAGAACGCCGGTGCCTCGTGCCTGTCCCGCCTTGAGTGTCCGGCAGAGGTGCCCCTCCGCGTCCTTCTCCGACTCGATGATCATGCCGGCGGCCGTCCGGGCGGCCTCGACGAGGTCCGAGCGGTCGAGCGCCATGCCGGCTTCCGCCAGCGCGGCGATCATCATCCCGTTCCAGGAGACGACCACCTTGTCGTCGGTGCCTGGACG
>CADCWJ010000591.1 GCA_902806365.1 uncultured Thermomicrobiales bacterium | reverse complement strand
GGTCGACCCGAGTCGATGTCTTCGACCGGGAGATCGTCGTACCGTTCCCCCCGGAATCCCGGGCGAGCGGAATCGCCGACCCCTCCTTCCATCCCTACGTCTGGTATCGCCGCACCTTCGAGCTCTCCGAGGAGGATCGGTCGGGTCGGCTGCTGCTGCACTTCGGCGCGGTGGATTACCGGGCGCACGTCTGGGCCAACGGTCAGCTCGTGGCGGAGCACGAGGGTGGCCACACGCCATTCAGTGCCGACATCACGTCCGTCCTCGTCGAGGGGGAGCAGGTCGTCGTCGTCCGAGCCGAAGACCAGCCCCGGGACCTCTCGCAGCCCCGGGGGAAGCAGGACTGGGAACCAGAGCCGCACAAGATCTGGTATCACCGGACCACCGGCATCTGGCAACCGGTCTGGCTGGAACCGGTGCCAAGGGTGTCGATCCGCACCCTGCGCTGGACACCCGATCTCGACCGCGGCATGCTGACGCTCCGGGCCCGTATCAGCCAGCAGCCAGAACATCCACTGCGGCTCCGCGTGCGCCTCTCGTTGCGCGGCGATGAGCTTGCCAGCGACACGTTCCTGGTTGCGTTCCAGGACGCTCGCCACGATTTTTCGCTGGAGTCGACCGACACCACGATGAGCCGGGATCTGACGCTGTGGTCGCCGCAGTCTCCGAACCTGATCGATGCGGAACTGCACCTGCTCGATGGCGACGAGGTGATCGATGAGGTCGGGTCCTACACCGCGCTTCGCTCAAGCGGATTCGCCGATGGACGGTTCATGCTGAACGGCCGCCCAAGCTATCTGAGAATGGTGCTGGGCCAGAATTACTGGCCGGAATCGCACCTCGCGGCGCCGAGCGAGGACGCGCTGCGGCGAGAGGTCGAGCTGATCAAGGAACTGGGCTTCAACGGGGTGCGCATCCACCAAAAGGTGGAAGACCCCCGTTTCCTCTACTGGTGCGATCACCTGGGAGTGATGGTCTGGAGCGAGATGGCCAACGCCTACACCTTCTCGGCGGCGGCGGTCGATCGTTTCACCCGGGAATGGCTGGAAGTCGTCCAGCGCGACCACAACCACCCATGTATCGTTGCCTGGGTCCCGTTCAATGAGAGCTGGGGTGTTCCGAACCTGGAGCGGGACATGGCGCAGCGCGACTACGTCCGGGCCCTCTATCACCTCACGAAGGCCATGGACCCGTCGCGGCCCACGATCGGGAATGATGGCTGGGAGCACCTGGTGGGCGATGTCTGGGGTATCCACGACTATGCCTTGGATGGTGCCACGCTGCGAGAGCGGTATGGTTCGTTCGATGCGCTCGCGCGGACGATCAAGGAAGTCCGCCCGCATTTCCGCACCATTGCCTTCCCGGATTCCAAGCGAACGGCCGAGCCCGTCATGCTGACGGAATTCGGCGGCATCTCGTACATGCCGGTTGCCGGCGAGCGATGGCACGGCTACGGCACCGTGGAGTCCCCCGAGGCCTTCCTCGCGAAGTACGAGGAGCTGCTGGAGGCGGTTCTGGATTCCCCCCC
>CADCWJ010000590.1 GCA_902806365.1 uncultured Thermomicrobiales bacterium | reverse complement strand
CGCGGATCATGCTGCGCCACATCTTCCCGAACATCACGGCCCCGCTGATCGTCCACGCCTCGCTCAACTTCGCGTTCGCGGTGCTGGCCGAGGCGTCGCTGGCGTTTCTCGGGCTTGGCAATCGGCCGCCCTCGCCCTCCTGGGGATCGATGGTGTCGGCGTCGTACGGCGTTCTGCAGCTCGCGCCGTGGGCGGCGATCTTCCCCGGGCTGGCGATCGCGCTGACGGTGCTGGGGTTCAACCTGCTCGGCGACGGGCTGCGCGACGCGCTCGATCCGAGACTCCGGAACGAGGGGTGACAGGGCCCTTGTGGGATCGTCATCGAACAGCGCCCGATCGTCGGTGCCATGGGCCTCGCCAACGCATGACGTTCGCTGGCGTAACCACGGGCGGACATACGCGGGCACGCTCTCTCATGTAACGGGGTATGGGAGCCCGCTAGTCCGCCCCTACGAGCGGCTTCTCGCAATGGCCTCATCGGATTTCGGCGGGGACGTTGTCGAGGCCGAGGGCCGTTTCGATCTGGCGTTGCTTGCGGGTGATCAGCGCCCGAAGGTAGTCGTCGAGCGAAGGGACGAGCGGGGCGGCCGGCGTTCCTGGGTCTCCGTGGGCGGTGTCGAACGATTCGGTCTCGAACTGCCGGGCGCGAAGGAGTGCCCGGTAGAGCGCGTGAAGCTGCTCCAGCTCACCGGTGACCTTGCGCGTCGATGATCCGGGAAGCTCGGTCGCCATCCGCCGCTGGAGCAGGCGCTGGACCTGGTCGTAGTCCGCCTCGCGGGTGTTCGTCCCGCTCCGGACATAGATCGCGCCACGCCGGACATGATCGTCGTCCTTGTGCCATTCGTCCTCGCAGACGAAGGGGATGTCGTGGGGGAGATCGGGAATCGCCAGGACCTGGATCAGCTTGCCGCGGAGGGGCTCGTACGAGGCATTCGCGTAATCGAAGTCGAGCAGGGTGATCTCGTTGAGGAGTGGGCCGGGCACGAACGAGCGAAAGGTGTCGAAGACCTGCTGTTTGGACATCAGCTCCCCGAGCCCGACGGGCTCCAGCGTTGCGTCCCGGATGCCGAACAGGATCACGCCGCCGCCGGAGTTCGCGATCGCGATCGCAGTCTTGGCCATCCGGGGGATCGGCGGCCACGCTTCCTTGAGCTCATACTGGTCGAACTCGCCGCCGAAGAAGCGGATCAGTTCCTGCAATCCGTCGCGGCTCGGGTTGGCGATGAAACGGACGATGTCATCCTTGATCCGTTGGGAGAACGTTTCCACCATCTGCTCAGCGTTCCTCCTGGTATGAGCGAAGTTTCGCATGAGCAGCCGCACCGGGCAGCCGCGCCGGGCAGCCGCGAACCGTACGCCTGCGCTGGAGCGTATAACAGGGTAACGACTTGTTTCCCGCGCGATCGATTTAGAAGGACACCATGCCATCCCCTCATCTCAGCCGGCGGCGCCTTCTTCACGGGCTGGCCGGCGTCGGCGTGGCCGTTGCCGGGTGGCAACCCCGGAATGCCGCGCAGATCGTGCCGTCCGCTCCATCGATACCCACGACGTTCACGGCGCCGATCGGCTGGGCCGGTCAGGTCCCCGGCGACGGGTTCCGCATCGGCCATGGCTTCGCTTGCGAGAACACCTGGTTCAACCGCGGCTGGTGGCACACGGGCGAGGATTGGTACGCCGTCGACCGCGACACCGGCGACGCCGTGATCTACGCCGTCGCGGCGGGCGAGGTCGTCTACGTCGGATTCGACTATCCGGGCCGGGTGATCATCGTCCGCCACGCCGACGATCTCTTTTCGGCGTACGGGCACCTGAACTTCGCCACCGCGGTCAGGCAGGGACAGGCGGTCGCCGCTGGCGACACGCTCGGCTCGGTGCTGCTTCAGGTCCGGCGGCGGGCGCCGAGCCACCTTCACTTCGAGCTCAGGACGTTCCTGACAACGCCGCTCGTGAACGGCGATCGCCCCAGTCATGGGGTGAAGTGCGGCACCAACTGCCCACCCGGTCCGGGCTACTGGCCGATCACCGCGCCGGAGCACCCGACTGCGATGGGCTGGCGGAACCCGACCCATCAGCAGGTGAAGATGGCGCTGGAACAGGGGATACCCGACGGGATCAAGGTGCGCCCGCAGTCGGCGGCGATGGGTCGGACGGTGGCGCTCCACGCCGAGCCGGACGGTGGATCGACGGTGCGAAAGCACCTGACGCTCGGTCCGGACGACGCGTTCGCCCTGCGCGACCTCTCCGCTGGCGATCCGGGGTCAACCGGCACCAGCGCCGAAGCGTACGGCTACTGGCTCCGGATCGCGCTCGGCGACGAGGTCGGAGGTTGGGTCCAGGCGGCCATCCCGTCCGATCGGGAAACCGGGTCGGATGGCCGTCCGTCGTCGATCGACCGCCCGTTCCTGCTCGTGAGTGCGGAAGGGAACGCGGCACCGCGTCCGTGACGCCCAACGATGTCTACCAGCGATCGAGCAGGGCGGCGACGCGCCGGCCACCACGGAAGAACTGCGACGGCGTAAGTCCGGTCAGCCGTGATGTGCCGCGCACGAGATAGGTCGTCGTGGCGATCATCAGGATCAGGGTCACGAGCGTCACGGTCGGGAGCCGGAGGGCGCTCATCGTGCCCAGCTCGCGGTTGAAGGCGGCTGATCCCGGCGTGCTGGTGACAACCACCGACGCCAGGACGTAACGCATGACGCCGGAAAGGGCCATCGTGCCCGCCCACAGCCATGAGGTGCGCCTGATCAGCCGCCGGTACGCTCCCTCGGTGCCCCGGGAGGCGATCGCGCGAGCGGCGGTCTCCCGCTCGACAACCTGATCGAACAGCAACCGGACGAGCGGGTAACGGGTCCCCGCCGAGCCGGCGATGAGCAGGCTGAAGAGGAGCGGGATTGCCGCCTCCTTGATCGCGAACCACTCCGGCGGCAATTCCAGCAGTCCGATCAGCCCGGTGAAGAGCAGGCTGACGATGCTGATCGCCGCCGTGACATCCAGCCGGCGGCTCCGCGCCAGCTCCCAGACGCCATAGCCAAGGGGAAGAACGAGGCTGAGCAGCAAGGCGGGGATCGCTCCCAGGCGGTCGGCGTCGCTCAGGGTGAGCAGGATCGCGATTGGAATCACGATCGTGAGCAGGAACTTCAGCATTGGGTCACGGGGACCACGGGTTGCCGGCAGGGGGGACGATCGGTGAGTTCAAGCGTTTCCCGCTGGGGCGTCCCACCCGATGGACATCGGCAAGGCCCGGTTGGTCATCGAGGGGGCGATGTGTCCGCTGCGCAGACCGGCTCCGCCGGGGAATCCTTCGGTCGCTGTGCTCCCTCTGGATGACGCAGGAAAAAGGATGACAAGAGGTGTTTGCCCGGCTGGACGGGGAAGCCACGCGGTGACCAGGGCATGAACGAGGCGAGAGCGGTCGAGTTTCAACATCAGGTAGCGGTGCCTTCGAGGGCTGCCAGCTCGGTTTCGATCAGCGCGACCAGCTCGGCCATGCCCGCGCTGTCGAAGACAAGGCGGGCCCCGGCGGCGGCGTAGAGCTCCGGCAATGGACGCGTACCGCCGAGGGCCAGCGCGGCGCGGTAGTCGGCGATGGCCCGGGCTTCATCTCGGAGGCTGTTGCGCCAGACCTGGAGCGCACCGAGCTGCGCGATCCCGTACTCGATGTAATAGAACGGATACAGAAAGATGTGGAGCTGCCGGTACCAGCGGGCGGCGTGCTCCGCGTCGAGCCCGGTCCAGTCGAGACCCGGCTCGAACCGCTCCCAGAGCTGGACGAACTTCGCGTCTCGGGCGTCGCGGTTGGCGGCGGCGGGGTCGGTGTAGAGCCAATGCTGAAAGGCATCGACCGTCGAGATCCAGGAGAACCGGGTCAACAAGGCATCGAGCTGCTCGATTCGCGCCCGGCGGTAGTCTTCGTCGCGGAAGAAGCCGCCATGCCGCTGGTGCAGATATGGCGCGGATAGCAGCTCCATCGACATCGAGGCGACCTCGTCCATCTCCTCGCCCGGATCCCAGGCGTGGACGAACGGAAGGTGCGCCGCCGCGAAACCGTGAAAGGCGTGCCCGGCCTCGTGCATGAGGACCTGCACGTCGTTACTGATCCCCGATG
>CADCWJ010000589.1 GCA_902806365.1 uncultured Thermomicrobiales bacterium | reverse complement strand
AGCCGCCGTTCCAGGGGGCCGTGTCGAGGTCGCCGAGAGCGCCATCGTCACGATTGTTCGCGAAGCCGTGATCGGCAGCTACGGGATCGTCGATCTCGCGCCGCGCTCGCTCGGGTCCTCGCTTGTCCATCGGCTCGGGTTCGGGAATGAAGCTCGCGGCATCGAGGTCTCGGTCGATGGCACTCGTGTCGCGATCGAAGTCTCCGTCGTTGTCGAATACGGTCTCCCCATCTTCACCGTCGCCTCGAACGTGATGCAAACCGTGACATTTCATGTCGAGCGAACGCTCGGCCTGGATGTCGAACATGTCAACGTCAATGTGGACGGGCTGCACGTGACGCAGCCTCCCCGGAAGAACAGGTAAGCAGGGTGAATACACCGTCCCCGGCCGACTCGAGCGCTACATCACCTGCCCTGGTGTGGGACGGCCCGCGGCTTGCCGAGGCGTTCTCGGTCGCTGCCTCCTGGCTCGACCATCATCACGAGCGGGTCAACGCACTCAACGTCTTCCCGGTCCCCGACGGCGATACCGGGACGAATATGGCGATGACGCTGCGCTCGGCCCTCGAAGGGCCGCCCGGCGCGGTACCGACAGCGGGGGCGATGGCCGCCCGGATCGCGCACGGGGCGCTCATGGGCGCCCGTGGGAACTCCGGAGTGATCTTGTCCCAAATCTTCAGGGGCTTCGCCGCGGCAGTCCGGGACCGTGACGAGATCGACGGCCGGGATCTTGCCCTCGCCCTTGGTGAAGCCCAAACCATGGCCTACCGAGCGGTGATGCGGCCCGTCGAGGGGACGATGCTGACCGTGATCCGGGGTGCCGCCGAGCGGGCGGGCAAAGCCGCCGAGCGCACGCCGTCGCTCGCCACCGTGCTCCACGCCGCCGTGGCTGGCGCGCGAGATGCCCTGGCGTCGACCCCGGAGCTGCTTGACATCCTGCGCCAGGCAGGCGTCGTCGACGCCGGTGGACAGGGTGTCGTCTACATTCTCGAAGGGCTCGAGCGTTTCGCATCCGGCCAGACAGCCGCCCCGGCGGCACCAGAGATCACCGGCGGCAATGTCTCGACGACTGGCGCCGGAATGGCGTTTCTCGATCAGCTCGGTGAGCTGCACGGAGAGGATCCGTTCGGCTACTGCACCAACTTCATGATCCTTGGGGAGAATCTCGACTTCGAGACCAGCCGGGATCGAATCGCCGCGATGGGCCAGTCAGCCGTGATCGTCGGGGACGACGCGATCATCAAGGTCCACATCCATACCGAGAATCCGGGACGGGTACTCGACTTCGCAATCGGCCTGGGCGAGCTCGACCAGATCAAGATCGACAACATGTCGAAACAGACCGATGCGCTCACCGTCCAGCGTGCGGACGCGCTCGCGGTCAGTGCCGGCACGCCGAATTCCGCCGCCGCACGGCCAACGACCAATGGCGCGGCGTCGCCACTTCCGGACCTAGCTGACCGCCGGCCAACGACGCGGAACCAGGCCGTGGTCTCCTGCGCCGCCGGGGACGGGCTCGCCGATGCGCTCCGCGCGATGGGTGCGTCGACGGTCGTACGCGGCGGCCAGACAAACAACCCCAGCACCGCCGATCTGCTCGCGGCGGTAGAATCGGAGGAGGTTGACCAGGTCATAATCCTCCCCAACAACAAGAACATCATCCTGACCGCTCGCCAGATCAGCGAGCTCACCCTGAAGCAGGTCCGCGTCGTCCCCAGCGCATCCGTCCCTCAGGGACTCGCGGCCCTGGCCGTCTTCAACGACGACCACACCCTGGACCGCAATGTGACCGAGATGACGGAAGCCATGCGCTCGGTCCAGACCGTTGAGCTGACCGTCGCCGTACGGGACGTCGAGCTCAACGGCGTGCAGGTTGCCAGGGGGCAGACGATCGGGCTGATCGATGATCAGCTCTTCGTCTCGGGGGAGACGACCGCTGGAGTGGCGCGCGATGTGTTCGCGCGGATTCCGCGCACCGACGCCGAGCTGATCAGCCTGTTCCCCGGTCAGGACGCCGGAGACGAGGATGTCCGGTCCGTCGCCGCAGTCGTCCAGGAAGCCTTCCCCGACGCCGAGGTCGAGATCCATGCCGGGGGACAGCCACATTATCTGTTCATCATTGCCATCGAGTAATACTATCCCGTGAAGTGCTAATGGCACATCACCGGGTCATCGGGCAACCACCGAAAGGGACCGGCATGGCGGAGAGACCCAGGATCGCGATCGTGACCGACAGCACCTCGGATCTCACGCCCGAAATCCAGGGGCGGTATGGCATCACGGTGGTACCGCTCAACGTCCACTTCGGTCAGGAAACGTTCAAGGACCAGATCGATCTCACCACCGATGCATTCATGTCCCGGCTCGCCTCTTCGTCGAAGCTGCCGACGACCTCCCAACCATCGGTTGGGCTCTTCGAGGAAACGTTCCGCCGCCTGGCAAACGACTACGACGAGATCGTCTGCATCCTGATCTCGTCTCGCCTGAGCGGAACCGTTCAATCGGCCACGCTGGCCGCCGAGGCGGTCGCGGATGTCATCCACGTCGAGGTCGTCGATTCCCAGAATTGCACCTACGGACTTGGGTTCCAGGCGATCCATGCCGTCGAGCTGGCGCAGTCGGCCCACAGCGCCGCCGAGATCGCCGCCCAGCTCGTCTCCGAGCTCAACGCCTACCATGTCGTCTTCTTCGTGGATACACTGGAACATCTCCAGCGCGGCGGCCGCATCGGCAAGGCCGCTCAGCTCGTTGGCACGCTGCTCCAGCTCAAACCGCTGCTGCGCGTTGATGGCGGTCAGGTCGTCCCGTTCGAGCGGACCAGGACCCGTTCCAAAGCAATGGCCGCCCTTGTCAGTTTCGCGCGGGACGTCTCCAACATCGACCGGATCGCCGTCATCTACAACACCACGCCGGAAGACGCGGCTCGCCTGGCGGAGCAGATCGCGCCGCTGGTTAACGGCGACGAGATCCCGATCATCCAGTTCGGACCCGTGATCGCCGCCCACATTGGCCGCGATGCCGTCGGTCTCGCGATCCGGGAGCGTGTCGACGGCTAACCGGTGCCGCGGTCATCGTCGACGCCACACCCATCGCCGCCGCTCCAGCACCGTTTCACGAACGAATCGGCCCGGCGCAAAGGTGTCGACTGGATTGACCGCTCCGAGGTTGCATCCCGAGCCGGACCGGGACGCCGGACCTCCCCCATCCCGGGCACGGTACACTTCGCGGGTGAAACGCGTCACGCTCGCTCCCAACCCATCCGCCGCCGTGGCGATCGGACTTCGCCGCCCATGACACCCGACGCTCTCTTCGACCGGCTGATCGCTGCGCTGCGCCGGGTCTGGCGTGGCGGTACCAGCATGGCCGACGATGTCCAGCTCGCGATCGGGTCACTGCGCGAACTCCATGCCCGGGCCGGCATCACGCGCGAGGTCGCGCTCGTTCTCAGCGAATCCGTCATCGCGCTCGAACGCTTGCCGCGGGACGAAGTCGCCAGGCGGCGGCGCGTTGAACAGGTCGCCACCAGCATCAAGGCGATCCAGCCGTTCTTCGGTCTCGCCGAGCGAGGCCCGGAAATAGGCAAGCTCAACAGTGCGCTCGGCGAACGACGCGCCGGGCGCTCGACGCCAGCGCGGCAACCCCGCCCCAGCGTACCGGTACAGCCGCTGCCGCTCGATGCGCCGATCACCCGCCTTCCCCGGGTCGGGCCCAAGGTCGCGGAGAAGCTCGAAAAGCTCAACATCGAGACCATCGAGGATGCCCTCCGCCTGATCCCCCGGCGGCACATCGACTACTCGAACCTCGCCAAAATCGGTAATCCTCTCGGCCTGCATGGCGACGTGACGATCGGCGGCGAGGTCGTCGAGATTGCGGAGCGGCAGGGTGGCGGTCGGCCCCGTGTCAACGCCCGCATCTCCGACGGCACGGGCACGATGCGAATCGTCTGGTTCAACACCTTCGTCGCGAAGCAGATCTCGCCCGGAGAGCGAATCTTCGTGAGCGGACGGGTGCAGGGGGGATATTCCGGGCTGGAGATGGTATCGCCGGAGTGGGAGAAGGCCGACGGACCGAATCTTTCGACCGGACGACTGATCCCGGTCTATCCCGCCACCCAGGGTGTCGCCCAGAAATCGCTCCGCGCGATGACGCGCGCCGCTCTCGACGCCACGCGATCCCGGCTCGTTGACTGGCTGGCCGAGGCCAAACCGTTCATCGATCCCGACGTTTGGGGTCAGCTTCCCCCGCTTGATCTCGCCTACGAGCATTTGCACTATCCCGGCTCGCTCGACGAGTTCAGCGCCGCCCGGCATCGCCTGTCGTTCGAGAATCTTCTCCTGCTGCAGATTGGGCTGATCAAGCGCAAGCGGCAGCGCAAGGCAGTTGAGGGCCAGCCCTTCGACATCGACCGGGCGGCGATCGATCAGTTCCGGGAGACGCTCCCATTCACGCTCACCGGTGCCCAGGACAATGCGATTGCCGAGATCATCGAGGACCTGCGACGCTCGGAACCGATGTCCCGGCTCCTCCAGGGCGATGTGGGGTCGGGCAAGACCGTGGTCGCCGCGATCGCGGCGCTGCTTGCGCGGGCGAATGGCAAGCAGACCGCGATCATGGCGCCCACCGAGCTGCTTGCCGAGCAGCACTTCCGGAGCTTCACCGGCCTCTACGCCCATCTGCCTGAAGAGCGGCGTCCGACCGTGGCGATGCTCACCGGCTCTACCCGGGCCAGCGCCCGGCGGACGCTGATGGAGCCGCTTGCCACCGGGGAGCTCGACATTCTGGTGGGAACCCACGCGCTGATCCAGGACGACCTGCGGTTCCACGACCTCGCACTCGCGATCATCGACGAGCAGCACCGGTTCGGAGTGCGCCAGCGCGCCTCCCTCGCCGCCAAGGCCAGCGGCATCGCTCCGCATGTCCTGGCGATGACCGCCACCCCGATCCCGCGCACGCTCAACATGGTGCTCGCCGGCGACCTCGATGTCTCCATCATCGACGAGCTTCCCCCGGGCCGGATCCCGATCGAGACGCGCCGCTTCGTTGGCAACGAGCGTGGCGACGCCTATCGCATCGTCCGCGACCAGATCGGTGAGGGGCATCAGGCGTTCGTGATCTGCCCGCTCGTCGAGGAGTCCGATTTGATCGACGCGCGCTCGGCCGTCGAGGAAGCCGTCCGCCTCCAGCGCGATGTCTTTCCCGACCGGAGGATCGATGTCGTCCACGGCAAGATGCCCGCGAAGAAGAAGGACGAGGTGATGACCGCGTTCCGCAATCGCGAGTTCGACATCCTCGTCTCGACCTCGGTGATCGAAGTTGGCATCGACATCCCGAACGCGACCGTGATGATGGTCGAAGGCGCCGACCGTTTCGGGCTTTCCCAGCTCCATCAGTTCCGGGGACGGGTCGGCCGCGGTGGGGCGAAAAGCTATTGCCTGCTCCTCGCCGAGCACGTCTCTGGCGACGGCGAAGAGCGGCTCCAGACGATGGTCGCGACCAACAATGGGTTCGTGCTTGCCGAGCGCGATCTCGAGCTGCGTGGACCTGGCGACTTCATCGGAACCCGCCAGAGTGGGCTGCCGGAGCTTGGCTGGCTGGAACAGGGATTCGACACCCGGCTCCTCGACGCCGCCCGGATCGCGGCGGAGCGCATCGTCGCCGCCGATCCCGAGGTCAGCATCGAACGATTCGTCCGGCTGAAGCCGCGACTCCAGCATTTCTGGGCGACCGCGGCGAGGATCGACGCCGGCACGTAACCGGTCCTCGTCTCCGCCTATTCTCCGGCCCCGCTCACCATCGCTGGCTCGGGTGCAGCCTCCGGCCCAGTTCGCACGTTCACGGGCTCGCTGTCCGCGACAGTGTCCTTGATCAGGTACAACGCGACTGCGGCGGCCACGATGATCGCAATGCCGGAGATGATGAACGCGCGGTCCATCCCTTCGACGAACGCCCGCGAGCTCGCCTGACGGATGCTCGCGGCGATCTGGGGCGACACCCCGGGAAACAGCAACGGGTTTTCGATGACGCGGCCTGCGTAGTTCGTGCCTTCCCGGATGGCATCCAGCGCCGGCTGCAGCGGCCCGAGTGCTGTGTTCGACGTGTCCCGGAGCTGCCTGATCTCCGGCGCACGATCGAAGCTGGCGCGATAGGTCTGGTTCATGATCGAGCCCAGCAACGCAACGCCGAACGCGAATCCGGTTTCCCGCACCGCCCCGTTGACCGCCGACGCGACGCCGCTCTTGTCGGATTCCACGCTGTTCAGGACCGCCGTCGTCATCGGAGCGAAGATGAGGGCGTTGCCGAATCCCATCGTCACCATCGCAGGCACGATGTCGATGTACGACGCACTCACCCCCGAGCGCAGGAACAGGAACGCCGACGAGCCGGTGACCAGCATCCCGACCGCGATCAGCCTGCTCGATCCGACTCGTGTCACCAACGCGCCTGAGAGCGGCGCGAAGATCATCATTGTCACGACCAGGGGCAACATCGCCATTCCCGTCCGCACCGGCGAGAAGTCATGGATGTTCTGCTGGTAGAGCGTCATGCTGAAGGCGACGCCCGAGATCAGGAACGAGATGAAGAAGGCGACGATGTTGGCGCCGGTGAATGTGGTCGAACGGAAGAAGCGCAGCGGCACCATTGGCCTCGCGGTACGCTGTTCGATCACGATGAACGCCGCGAACAGCACGGCCGAGATTGCGAGCCCGGTGGCGATCAGCGGGTCGCCCCAGCCGCGCTCCCCGGCTT
>CADCWJ010000588.1 GCA_902806365.1 uncultured Thermomicrobiales bacterium | reverse complement strand
CCGGCACGTCGACTGATACGAGGAGCGAGCGCCACCGATGTCCCCAACCCAACCGTCATCCCATCAGCGACGTTCGGTCCTCCGGCATGCCGTTCGCCAGAAGCGGAACCCAGCGCCGTACCGGGTGCTCGCGCTCGGCCTCAGCCTTTTCCTGGCGGTAGCCTCAATCGTTGGCGTCCTGGCGCAGGGGCTTGGCCCGGCCGGGCCCTCACCCGCCCAGGGGAACGCGTCGGTGATCGCGCAAGGCGTCGCCCAGATCAGGGATGTGGACACGCGCTGGCGGGTCGCCGCGTTTAACGTCGAAGCTGGCTCTGAAGCAATCGCCGTACGCTACCCCCCCTTCGTCCTTGGCGGCACAACACCCTTGCTCGTCACCGACCTCACTGCGGGAACTCGACAGCGCGTGGCGCCGGGCGAGGGCGCGTTCATGACCCCCGGCCAGATGATCCGGCTGGAGACGTTCGGCCCGCCCGACCAGTTCACACTCCTCGAGCTTTCTCCGGCCGATGCCGAGCTCAGCATGGGTGTGCTCGGCGGCGAGAGCGGTTCGTTCGTGCCGGAACCCGGGATTCGCGATCTCGACCTGATCCGCACCGTCGGCGCGGCCGGGGACGAGTCCACACTGGACGCCGGCGCCGGCCCGACCCTTGTCCAGCTCAGCGCCGGTCAAATCACCGTGACCAGCGACGACGATACACCCGTGACGCTCTATGCCGGACAGGCGCAGGCCTTCGATGGCCCCCTGTCGATCGAATCTGGCCCCGATGGGGCAACCTATGTCGCCGCCTATATCGGAGCGGTGATCGAATTCGGGGATCTCGGCACCCCAGACGCCACCCCCATTCCGGACGAAGCGACTCCGGCCGCACCCCGCGCCGGTACGGTCCTGGGCTCCACTCCGTCGCCGGCAACGCCGCCGGTCGATGACGCTGGCGATGCCGATGGTGACGGCCTGACCAACGCTCAGGAGGCAGAGCTGGGCACCGACCCGAACCTGGCCGACAGTGACGACGACGGCATCAACGACGGCGAGGAGATCAACACCTACGGCACCGATCCTTTGAATCTCGACACCGACGGCGACCAGTTCTACGACGGCGGTGAGGTCATCCGCGGTACCGATATCCTTGAAATCGATTCCGACGGTGACGGCCTGACCGACGGCAACGAGGAATACACGACTGGAACGGACCCGGTCGACGCCGACACCGATGGGGACGGCATCGACGACGGCCAGGAGCTCGACGACGGCACCGATCCCCTCGACGCGGACGATCCCGCCGATGAAGAGCCGACCGCCGAGCCCGCGGAAGACCCGGAACCGGAGCCGACCGCGGAAGAGGACGCTGGTGGAGATGTGGGCGACGGCAACCTTGACCCTGATGGCGACGGACTGGTCAACCGTCGGGAAGCCGCCGCCGGCACCGACCCGCTGGATGGTGACAGCGACGATGATGGCGTCAATGACGCCAACGAGGTGGACTTCGGCTCGGATCCACTCGACGAGACGAGCTTCCCGTAGCGGCTGAACGCCACGGGCATCCGGCATCTCGGACAACAGGAAAGGGAGGGCCAGTGCGGGCCCTCCCTTTCCTGTCCCGGGGTTCTGCTCCCGGACCGGCCGGCACCGTTCCGGCCGACGCCATGTCTTGCCTCAGGGCGAGCTGTCCTTGACGGGCATTTCCCCGGTGATGAGCCGCGCCCCCCGGTTGAAGGTGAGATAACTGAACACCCACTGCGCGATCACCAGCAACCGGTTGCGCAGATCGACCATGAACAGCACGTGCACCACCACCCACGCCAGCCAGGCCGGGAATCCCGCGAACTTGAATCCCTTGATCTCGGCGACCGCCTGGTTCCGCCCGATCGTCGCCATGCTGCCGCGTTCCTTGTAGTCGAACGGCAGGTAGGGCTCGCCGGCCACTGCCCGCGCGATGTTGGCGGCCACACACTGACCCTCCTGCAGCGCGACCGGCGCGACACCTGGAAGGGGCTTGCCATCGGCGTTGCGCACACTCGACGCGTCACCGATCACGAACAGCTCGGGATGCCCGGCGACGTGCAACTCCCGCTCGACGGGAACGCGGCCGGCGCGATCGAGCTCGGCGATCTCCGAAAGCGCGCGGGTCAGGGGCGACACCTGCACCCCCGCCGCCCAGATTACGGTAGCCGCCTCGATCCGCTCGTCGCCGATGTTGACGCCGTTCTCATCGATTGCCGTGACCAGCGAATTGGTGCGCGTTTCGACACCGAACCGGTTGAGATCCTTCTCGGCCCGGGCGGAAAGCTTCTCGGCGAACATCGGCAGGATCCGGGGCAACCCTTCGAGCAAAAGAATCTTCGCGTCACGCGGATCGATCGTGTCGAAGTCCCTGGCCAGCGAATGATGCGCGATCTCACCAATTGCCCCGGCCATCTCGACACCGGTTGGCCCGCCGCCGATCACGATGAACGAGAGCAACGCCGCCCGCTTCGCCGGATCCGGCTCCTTCTCCGCCTTCTCGAAGGCAATCAGGATCCGCCGGCGGATGTCCAGGGCGTCCTCGATCGTCTTCAATCCCGGGGCGAGCGTCGCCCATTCGTCGTGACCGAAGTAGGAGTGGGTCGCGCCGACGGCCACGATCAGGTAGTCGTAGTCGATTGCGAGGCCATCGGAGAGCTCGACTCGCTTGCCTTCGATGTCGATACCCTCGACCTCACCGAGCACCACGTTCACGTTCTTCTGCCCGCGCAGGATCCCCCGAATGGGCTGCGCGATATTCGCCGGCGAAAGCTGTGCGGTCGCCACCTGGTACAGGAGCGGCGCGAACAGGTGATGATTGCGCCGATCGATCAGCGTGACCTTGACCGGTGCATCGGCCAATCCCCTGGCCGCATTCAACCCGGCGAATCCCCCGCCGATAATCACCACCCGGGGGGTTGCCGTACCCTTGGCCTGGTGCGTCGGTCTCATCGTCTCGGCGACGGATACGAACTGCTCAACCCCCGGCCCGGACGAATGTTCCGATGTGGTCGTGTCTCTGGATTCCGTCACTGCCACCCTGTACTCCACACTTCCTGATCCCGACTCCCCCGACCTGGGGATACATCGCCCTGTGTCGCACCGTTTCTCCGGAGTTCGGTGATCGCCGCATGCGACCCGTCCCTGGCGGTCTGCCGCCAAGCATAATGCTCCCGGCAAGGTAGCAACGTGCCACCCTGCGACGCAAGATGCCATGACGCTCCACTCACCAGGCAAAACACTGCGTCCCGGCAACGCTTTCACCTTTTGTTGATCCGGATGTTGCCTCATGAAGCGACACTGGCCCGGGGCAGCCACGGGACCGTCCCCGTCCCCACCAACCATCCCATGATGATGCGGAAAGCACGCGTCATGCGGTATGGTATGTCGTCGCCAACACATGCGCATCTCCCCGGTAGTTCGGCGGCTCTCCGCCGGATTGATGGTGAGACCCAAGGAGGCACAAATGTCACCCAGACGACCATCCCTTTCACGTCGAGACCTGATCGCCAGAAGCGCCGCGCTCGGCGCTGGAGCGACACTCAGCGGTTCGCTGGGCAACGCGGCGGCACAGTCCACGCCGGTAGCGTCACCCGCCGCCTCGCCGGTTGCGTCGCCCGTAGCCTCACCCGTCGCGTCGGCGGAGTTCCTCGCCGCCCAGGACGCTCTGATCGCCGATCTGCAGTCACAGAGCGGCAAGAAGTTGCGGATGCTCAGTGCCGTGGTTGGCGGCAAGACGCCGGAGGAGGACACCCTCTTCGCCCAGGAGATCACCCGCCTCACCAACATCGAGGTCGAGCTGGTCCACCCCACGGCAGACTACGACGAGAAGCTGCTCGCCGATCTGGCCGCCGGCGTTGAGTACGACCTGATCTACATGAACAAGAACCAGATGGACGTGCTTGTCGACCAGGAAGTCCTGACCGACCTGACAGACCGAATCCAGGGCTCGGCGATCCTCAGTGACCCGACCGTGATCCCGCCCGCCGAGCTGGATCTCGTCCGCTACCCGGAAGACCGGTTCTACAGCGTGTTCAACAAGTTCGAGGGTGCACGCATGCCGACGGTCCGCCAGGACTGGATGGACGCGCTGGGGCTCGAGGCTCCGACCACGCTCGACGAGTTCTACAACGTGATGGTCGCCTTCCGCGACCAGGATCCGGACGGGAATGGCGCCGCCGACACGTTCGGTCTCTCGACCGCCGGGATCTATGACATCCAGCCGTTCATGAGCGCGGCCGGTGTCTATCCGGGCTACGTCGAAGTCGATGGTGGGCGCACGATCCCGTATGCGACCGAGGCCGCGATCCCGGTCTACGAGTGGCTGGCGAGGCTCTATGCCGAGAAGCTGCTCGATCCGAACTTCGCGACGAACGAGACCGCCGACATGCGCAACATGTTCCTCACCGACCGGGTCGGCATGGTCACGTACTGGGACACCTGGGTCGGTCTCTTCAACAACACGCGGTTGACCGAGGATCCGGGCACCACGTTCGTGGCCAAGGGGATCCCCGGCGCGGTTGCACCGGACGGCTCGATCATCATTAGCCGCGGCCAGCCAAGTGTCTGGACGATCCCGGTCAACGCCCAGGATCCGGACACTGCCTTCAAGTTCCTCGAATGGTGGAACACGATTCCCGGGATCACCCTTGGAACGCTCGGCATCCTCGACCACGACTACACCGTGACAGATGGCACGTACGCCCTGACGGACGTGGGCGCGGAACACAACATGGACCATGGCAGCCCGACTCCGTACAACACGAACTGGGTCAACCCGATCGGCACCCTGCCTGGCCTCATCGAGGCCCAGGCGATTTCGGTCGAGCACGGTTACCTGGCCGTCGCCGGGCCAGACTTCACGCCAAAGGTGGAGCCGATCCTCGAGGAGTTCATCGTCAAGGCCATTCTTGGCGAGCTTACCGCGGGAGAAGCGGTGACCGGCATGCAGGAGCAGCTCACGAGCCAGGGCCTCATCGACTAGCCAAGCGTTCCACCAGGAGGTTGCCGGGATCTTTAGGCTACATGTGGCGGATGCGGCTTTTGT
>CADCWJ010000587.1 GCA_902806365.1 uncultured Thermomicrobiales bacterium | reverse complement strand
GGAAGAATGAAGTTTCCGCGATACGCGCCGGTCGGCCAGACGGTGCAACTGCTCCGGCAAACGTGTCCATCCGCTCGGCCACGGGAATCCCCTCGTCCCAGAGGCGGCGAAGCGCCACCTTGCCGTTCTCCGGCTGCGTTCGGCACCAGCTTTCGAAGGCTTGGGTCTCGCGCCAGTTCGTCAGGTTGTTCGGAGGCGCGGTGATCGCGTAGTGGAGCTTGTCGAGCCATGCCGGGTCGTCCGCGAACAAGGCCGTCTTTGCCGCCTGAAGGTGGCCGGCGACCTTGATCTTGTAATCGCGCTCGAATTCATCGAACGTGTCGTCCTGATGGAAACGACCGGACCAGTAGAGAAACGTGTCCCACCTGGTGGGAGGTGGCGATGGCACCGGTGTGCCGGGGCGACGCACGGTCATGGCGTGCCTGTCCTTCTCATGTGTGCGGATACGTCCGCCGATTCTCGCACGATGTGGAATTGACGTCTCGCCACGCCAATAGTCGACGGCTCACGTGCGGTGGCTGCCCAGGGTGGATCAGTCGCCCTCCGTGGCGAGACTTCTGTGCAGGTGTTCGAGCAGGGTAAGGGCATGTTCCGGTCCGGGCAGATCGGCGATCTCCGCCTGCAGGAGCTTCGCGTTCCGGCGCCAGGCCGGATCCGAGAGGACATCGGAGACCGCCCCGGCGACCTCCCGCGGTGTCGTGGTGATCGGGTCGAGCACGCGCGCAACTCCGAGAGCGTCGCAGCGAGCGCCATTCAGGAGTTGATCGGCACCCATCGGGATCAGCACCATCGGCAGGCCGTGGGCCAGCGTGCCGATCACGCTGCCCGAACCACCGTTCGAGACGACAACATCGCAATGCGGCAGGAGCAGCGCCTGGGGAATGAATCGCTCGATCCGGACGTTGGCGGGCTGGGGACCCAGCTCTGCCGGGTCGATCTGGCGGCCGACGGTGACGATGAGCCGGATCGGGAGGTCACGCAGACCGCTGATGACCCGGGCAAAGAGATCACCGGATTCGACGTTGAAGACGGTCCCGAGCGTGAACCAGACGAGCGGAGCACTTTCCCATTCCGCGATCGACGCGAGAAGTTCATCGCCCTCGGCTGGTGCCGGGATGAGCGGCCGGATCGCGTGAGCGGTGGCGGGCAACGGATGGGCGGGATCCCGGTAGGACGGCGGACCGGGCGCGAGCACGAGGTACCGGCCGAGCATCGTCAGGTCCGGATCGGGCGGCAGGCCGTGCTCGGCGCGAAGCTCGTTCAGGGGGTCGGAGACGAGTTCCGTCCGGATGAATCCGCCCGCGGCGATGACCACGACGCTGGCGTACGGCAGCCCCAGTCGCTCGGCCGCGAGCATGGCTCCGAAATCCACCTCATCGCAGACGACGATGTCCGGGTTCCAGGCGACGCAGAGATCGAGGATGGCCGTGGCCCGCTCTCGCGCCAGGCGACCGGCGAACCCCTCCCGCAGCACCTGCTCCTCGCGCTCGGCGCTGGGCGGAAGGAGCGGAAGCCTCCGGTCCGAATCCCCACCATCGGGGCCGGAAGGGAACGCGTCGAGACCCGCGGCTTCGATCCGGGGGAGCATCCCGGGGCGACCGCTGATGGCGACGACGTGCCCGGCGGCCCGGGCGGCGCTGGC
>CADCWJ010000586.1 GCA_902806365.1 uncultured Thermomicrobiales bacterium | reverse complement strand
TCGCCCAGATCCTTCGCATCTCCGAGGTCGGCATTCCGGTGGACGACACGTTCGGCGCGGTGAGCGATCTCCAAGCCACATTCGGGATCGAGCCATTCGACCAGCCTACCGAAACGTTCGCTCCGGTGGGAACGGATGAGGGCCTGCTCATCCTTGTCCGGACCGGCCGGATCTGGCTGCCAACGGACGATCAGGCCGCGCTGCCGCTACCGCTCCACGTCGAGGCGCGTGGCATCCACGGCTCACTTCGCCTCCATCCGAACTGCACCATCACCGGGACGGCATAGGGCCGGAGACGCCGCTTCACCTTCCGCTCGTGCGTGGGCCTCGGACGATCGCCGCTGGGGAGAGCCGGCCTGGCATGCCGGCGATCCCTGCCTGGCGCTCGTCGCTGCTATCGCGACCAGGTGCCTCGAGTCGCGCCGCCACAGCGTTGTCGATCCCCCTGATGCACCGCCGCTCGATGCCTCAGTCCGGCAGGTAGACGGCGGCGGTCACTACCTCGCCATCACCGACGACGCAGGTGTGGTGCCCCTTGCCGCTGACGTCTTCGACCAGCACCACGCTTCCGGGCCCGAACCGCCGTTGCTCGCCGTCGCTTGTCTCGACCGCGAGCTCGCCCACGAGCGACAGGGAGAAATGGCGCCGTGGTGCCGGGTGCCAGTCGCCGTCCCAATCGGCCGGAAAGGTGATCAGCGCCCAGCCGGTCGCCGGCATGACCGCCGACAGGTGCAGCGGTGGTGCGGGAGGGGCGTAGTCAAGGAGGGTCGAAGCGACGTCGACATCCTCGAAATGCGTTTCCCCGGACGAATCGGCATGGATCCGCACGTACTGCATGGTCGCCATTCTCCCCCCTATCCCCACGCAACCCGGTCCGGCTGTCTCCGCCCCAATGTGCCCGCCAGTGTTGCAGGCCCCCGGCTCCGGAGCCGCTCACGCCCGATGCCACTCCATCATAAGGACCCTGCCGGGAGATGCATCACCTTCGGTGGATCCAGGAGGTCCACCGTTGGGGAATGAAGCGCTCCGGGCCGTCAGGGAAGGCGAGGATCGGTACGTTCCCGAGGCGCTCCAGGTGCATCCTGGCAAGGTCAGTGTTGCGCGTCCATCCAGCGGCGCGCCTCCGCATCCGAGCGGAGCCGGACAAGGCGCGGGTCACCGCCGAATCGGGACGGCCACTCGCGCCGGTGCTTGCGATGGGATCGAACGGCCCACAGGAAGATCGATTCGCGACTGGCGAACTGGTCGCGCCAGGTCTCACGGTTGCCGCCCCAGAGTTCGACGTCGTTGCGGATCCGGTGCATCGTCCGGCGCCAGAGTCGAGGAAACGTGACCCTCAGCGGAAGGTCGAGCCAGACGATCGTATCGGCCGCACCGACGATCATCTCGCCGAGCTTGCTGTCGTAGTTGCCGTCGATCACCCACCCGTCGGGGCACGCCTCCATGGCTTCCCGCATGCGTGCCTGGAATGCCTCGGCGGTGGGAGCGCTCCAGTTCGGGCCGTGGTGGAGCGCGTCGAGCTCGATCCAGGGGACGCCGAGCCGCCGCGCCAACTCCGCACCGAAGGTCGATTTGCCGGAACCCATGGTGCCCTTGACGCACACTCGCCGTGGCATGGTGCCTCTCGCCTCTCCGCTGGGGCGGCGATGCTCTCGTTCAAACGGTGGCAACCGAGGGCAGCGGCAGGGAGCGTCCGACCGCCGCGGCCACCGCCGCCAGCCGCGGCATCAGGTCGCCGAACTCGGCCACGTCCAGCGACTGGGCTCCGTCCGACAAGGCATGGTCCGGGCTCGGGTGGACCTCGATCATCAGCCCGTCCGCCCCCGCCGCGATCCCCGCCCGCGCCAGCGCCCCGACCAACGCCCGCTTGCCCGCCGCATGGCTCGGGTCGATGAAGACCGGCAGGTGCGACAGGCTCTGCAGCACCGGCACCGCCCCCACATCGAGCGTGTTGCGCGTCGCCGTCTCGAACGTCCGGATCCCCCGCTCGCACAGGATCACGTTCGGGTTGCCCTGGGCCATCACGTACTCCGCCGCCAGCAGCCACTCCTCGATCAGCAAAGACAGCCCCCGCTTGAGCATCACCGGCTTGCGCGCCTTGCCGACCTCCTCGAGCAGCAGGTAGTTCTGGCAGTTGCGGGCCCCGATCTGGAAGATGTCGGTGTACTGCCCGACGACCGCGACATCGGCCGGGGTCATCACCTCGGTGATGATTTTCAGCCCCGTCTGCTCCCGCGCCTCGGCCAGGATCTCGAGCCCCCGCTCGCCCAGGCCGCGGAACTCGTAGGGCGAGGTCCGCGGCTTGTAGGCGCCACCGCGCAGGATCGTGGCGCCGGCATCAGCCACGGCGCGGGCCGTCTCCAGCGTCTGGGCTGCGCTCTCGACCGAGCAGGGACCGGCGATGATGGTGACGGCGTCGCCGCCGATGGTCAGCTCGCCAAGGGAGATCGTGGTCTTGTCGGGATGGAAGTC
>CADCWJ010000585.1 GCA_902806365.1 uncultured Thermomicrobiales bacterium | reverse complement strand
TGACGATTCTCGTCCATCTCGTGTTGCGCCATACGGTGGCCGGATACGAGCTGTCGATCGTCGGCGCGAACGTCCGCGCCGCCCGGCATGGACTGATCGCGGTCCCGGCCTATCAGGTTGGTGCGTTCATCGTCAGCGGCGCGATCGCCGGACTGGCCGGTGTCAACGATATCCTTTCCACAAAAGGGACATTTCAGGCGGAGTGGAACCCGGCCTACGGGCTGGCTGCCTTCGCCGCGGTCTTCCTTGCCCGCAAGAGCCCGTTGGGTCTCGTTCCCGCCGCCATCTTTTTGGGGTTCCTCGCTTATGGAGCGGACATCATGCCGCGCGCGGCTGACATCGCTCCCGCCTTTTTCGACGCATTCGAGGGATTGCTGTTGATCGCATTGGCGCTCTCCTCATGGATCACAGGGCGCGCTTCATCCGGTGACGCTGCGTGAATGTGGAAGCCGTCCTGACCGCGTTGTTGACGGCCGCAATCCTGAGCTCGATGCCGCTGATGCTCGCCGCCGTGGGCGAATCGATCGGTGAACAGGCGGGCGTGCTCAACCTCGGCGTGGAAGGGACGATGTTGGTTGGCGGCTTCGTGGCCTTCCGGGTAGCGATGCTGCAGGGGAACGTGCCGGCCGGGCTTCTTGCGGGAGCAGTCACCGGAGCGGCGATCGGGATGGCGTTCGGCACGCTCGCGACGGTCGCCCGGGCCGATCAGGTGGTGCTGGGCCTCGGGCTGGCGCTGGCCGGGGTGGGGATGAGCGGGTTCCTGTTCCGGGAAGCATTCGGCTCGGATCAGCCGCTGCTGGACAGTGGCATGTCCCGGCCTTTCGCCAGCCTGGGAACAACCCTCCCGATCGTCGGTCCGGCCATCTTCGGTCAGCGCTGGTTCGTGTATGTCGCCTGGCTCCTGGTGATCGGCTGCCATGCAGCTCTGTACCGTTGTCGCTGGGGGCTGAAGGTGCGGGCCGCGGGTGCATCGCCGTTCGCGCTTGCGGCGGCGGGAGAGAGCGTGACCCGGACGCGGATCGGTGCGGCGACCGTCGCCGGAGCGTTCGCCGGTCTGGGGGGTGCGTCGCTTGCGCTGGTCGAGCTCGGGTTTTTCGCGCCCGGTTTCACGTCGGGCGCCGGATTCCTGGCGATCGCCCTCGCGATGCTTGGGCGCCTCCACCCCCTTCGCGTCGCTGGCGCCTCGCTCCTGTTCGGTGTCCTCACCGGCCTCGATACCGGATTGCAGATATCGGGAGTGGACGTTCAGCCGGAATTCACCCGGATGGCTCCCTTTCTCGGGATCGTGTTGGCTCTTCTGGTGATCGGCCGGCGGGGCCGGCTTCCGGCCGCGCTCGGTGTCCCCTACGGGTCGCGGCCCGCCCGACGCCGCCCCGGCCGCTGACCGGGGCATGGGATACTTCACCGGATCGTCGCTCCTGGCAGGCAGGGCACCACGCGCGGAAAGGTCGAACCTCATGTTGCGAGCGCGGACAAGGATGGTGGGGGAGCGTCGTCAGCACGGGCTGGACGTAATCGGGTGCGTGGTGATCGTCGCGATCCTGTCGCTTGGGCCCGCTGTACCATCCGTGATGGCCCAGGGTGCCGAGGTCGACCGGGTCGCGATCGTCGTCCCGGCCAGCCGCACCAATCAGGGCTGGGACCAACAAGGCGCCGACAACCTCGAAGCCGTCGGATCGACGCTCGGGGTGGAGGTCGAGGTGGCGGAGAATGGCGGGTACGATGACATTACGGCCATCCTCCAGGATCTGGACGACAATGGCGCGGACCTGATCGTCTGCCACGCGTCGGGCTACCAGACGGTGTGCCCAGAGTTTGCCGATGCGAGCGGCGTCCCCGTGGTCGTGATCGAGAACCCTGGCGCTGTGACGCCGGGGCTCGTCGCCGACATCGAGACCCAGGCGCAGGAAGCGGCGTACCTTGCCGGAATCGTTGCCGGCAAGGAGACCCGGACCGGCTCGGTCGCGGTCGTCGTGTCCGCCGAGCCGCCGACCTGGAATTTCATGACCGTCGGATTCGCGGAAGGGCTGCATTCGGTCCGGCCGGATGCGACATTGCTCTACCAGGTCATTGGTGAATCCGCCTACGACGACGCGCCCAACGCCAAGCGAGTGACCGAATCTGTGCTCGCCGCGAACGCGGACATCGTGTTCGGAATGGGCGACGGCGCCTCCTTCGGCATGATCCAGGCGATCCGGGAGCACAACGAGGGGCTTCCCGCGGACAAGCAGGTCCGCTTCATTGACGTGATCGGCGATAAATCGGGCACCGAGGCGGGGGAGCACCTTTTGACATCGGTCCTTTTCGACTACAGAGCCGCCTACACGCACATGATCGAGGGACGCCGCAACGGGACGTTCGGCGACGTGTACACGATGAACCTCGCGAACGATGGTGTGCGCCTGCTCGACTTCCCGACACCAGTCCGGGACGAGACCATCCGGGCCGTGGCAAATTGCCGCACGGCGATCATCGACGGCAAGGTGACCGTCTCGGCGACTGGCGACGCCGAAGGTGTTCGCCGCCGTCTCAACGAACTGTTCCCGTCCTGATCCGCCCGACGATCCACGAGTGAGCGCATGAAATGACCACCTGGCCCCGGTTCAACATGGCATCTGGTCCGGTCGATGTCAGCATCGAGACGCTGCGCTCCATGCAGCGTCCGGTCCTGTATCACTATGATCCGGCATTCATCGAGATCTTCGAGCACGTCTCAGGCATGGCGAAGAAGGTCTTTGCCACCGAATACCACGTGGTGATCATGCAAGCCGAGGCGATCCTGGGTCTCGAAGCCGCCGCTGCCTCCCTGATCGAGCCGGGAGACAAGGTACTCAACCTCGTGTCGGGAGTGTTCGGGAAGTGGTTCGAGGATTTCATCCGTCGGTACGGGGGCGAACCGATCGAGCTCTCCGTTCCCTATAACGCGGCGATCGACCCGGAAGATGTCCGCCGGTTGTTGCGGACCGTTCCGGAGATCCGCTTCCTCTCGGTCGTACACTCCGAGACGCCGTCCGGAACGATCAATCCCGTGCGCGAGATCTGCCAGATCGCGAAGGAGTTCGATGTCGTCACGATCGTGGACACGGTATCGGGGTTGGGAAGCGAGACGTTCAGCCCGGAGGAGTGGGGGATCGATGTCGCCGTGGTCGGCCCGCAGAAATGCCTCGGCGGCACGCCGGGCCTTTCGCTGATCTCCGTCAGTCCGGATGCCTGGCGGGCAATGGAGTCTCGGGCGACACCGTTGCGCGGATCGTTTCTTTCGATTCTCGACTGGAAGACGACCTGGCTCGAAGCACGTCGCTTTCCCTACACCCCCTCCGTGACCGAAGTGTATGCCCTTGAATCGGTCCTGGAGCAGGCGCTGCGGGAAGGAATGGACGCCGTCGTCGCGCGGCACCAGGCCAGCGCGGCGGCAACCCGGGCGGCCGTCAGCGCCCTTGGGCTCTCGCTGTGGGCGGAATCGGATGCCATTGCCGGCGCAAGCTGCACCGCCGTCTCCGTCCCCGCCGGCATCTCTGCCGAGTCGTTGCAAGCAACCCTGAGAAATCGCTACGGAGTGATGATCGCCGGTGGCTACGGAGACATGTCGGGCTTGCTGTTCCGGCTCGGCCACATGG
>CADCWJ010000584.1 GCA_902806365.1 uncultured Thermomicrobiales bacterium | reverse complement strand
GCAGTCTCCCCGTGTTCGGCTCAACGGCTGTCGTCGCCTTGTGAGCCTTTCTGGGACAAATCCGACCGTTGCGAGGCGACAAACGTCCTCGCCTCTCTCGCCAGGGCCAACCATTCGAGGCCGGACGCCGGTTCGATGGCCACCCACTCCTTCATCGGCCGTCCCTGCCCCGAATCGAAGCGTTGTCCACCTCCCGAAGCGACGAGCGCATCCACGCGCTCCTTGGGCAGTTTGATGACGAACCTGCCCCCGACCAACATCGCGAAGATCCTGTCATTGATCTTCAGCGCCGATGCGCCGAATCCCTTTCCGGCGGGCGAGCCAAAGGTCACGCCCGCATCGTCGCGGAGAATCTCGACGATCGCGGCATAGCGTTGTTCCAGGGTGGAAGACGGGTGACTCATGAGTGCGGCATCTCCTCCCGGGACACGGGCACGGAGACATATCGCCTTGGAGCCACCATCCGGTAGGCATCCTCGATCATCTCGGCAACCTGGTCCCAGTCGACACCGCGTTCGAGCCGGACGCCCACCCAGCCACGGTGGCCGACGTACGGCGGCACGAAGAACCGCTCCGGTTCCCGCTCGACGAGCGCACCCTGCATCCCGTGCGGTGCCTGGCACCAGATGGCGAGCCGCCCATCGCCGTGGTGATTGTCCATGAACATCACGAACGTCTTCTTGTCGCGAACGAAGAACGTCGGCGCACCATGGCTCAGTCGCTCGTTCGTCCCGGGCAGGGCGAGGCAGACCTGGCGGATGTGGACGAGGGCGTCGTCACGCATGTGCTCCTCCATGGAGACTCGTTGCGGGCAAGCCCTCTGTGCCCGTTGCTCAGGTGCGAGTCGTCCGGCATGGCGGCGCTCCTGACGTGTCGCCATCGTCGTTCTCGATCACGCTGGTTGTCAATTCGCCCGTGGTACCGACACGGCAGACGGGGCGTTGCGGCGTTCGGTGACGATCAGGACGGCGGCGGTCAGCAACAGCACGGAGCCGGTCGCGACAAAGGTCGCGCGGAACCCGACTCCGGCCGCGAGCCCCGATCCGGCGAGGGGACCGATAAAGCCGCCGAGCGAGCTGGCGGTGGCCATCAACCCGAAAACGACACCGCGTCGCTCCGGCGCCGTCACGTTCGCGATCAGGGCGTTGGCGGCCGGGATCATCCCGCCGGCAAAGATCCCGAACACCGCCTGCAGTAGGATCAGCTGCCAGGGATGCTGGGTCAGCGCCATCGGCAGATAGATCAACCCCGAGCCGAGGGCACACCCGATCAGGATCGTCCGGTGACCGCGCTTGTCCCCGAGACGCCCGAAGTACACCGACGAGATCGCGCTCGTCACCCCGAGCACCCCGAGCGTGACCCCGGCTAGCGACGATGACGCGCTGCTCACCCCATCGGCCAGCTGTTCGACGAAGAGCGGCATGATCGGCTGCACCGCCGAGGACGCGAACCGGATCGAGAGCATCGCGAACGTCAGCCCAAGCAGCACCGGCGCCAGGAGCAGCCTCCACGTCGATTCCCGCGCG
>CADCWJ010000583.1 GCA_902806365.1 uncultured Thermomicrobiales bacterium | reverse complement strand
GATGTGATCCTTGAGCGCGAAGCCAACGGTGGGCGAGTGGCTGATACCGGTTGACGGCTACCGGTGGCGTCCCACCTCGAAGAGGCGGCCCACCGGCGCGCGGAAGCCGGGGAGCACGTCGCGGCCTTCGAGGTGGCCGTCCGAACCGAGCTCACGCTGTCCATTGGCGTCGTACACCGTGACCGAGGTTTGTTGCGGCCACAGCACCCAGAGGAGCCGTGTGCCGGCTCCAGGTAGTCACGCACTTTTCGGAGAATGTCGACCGCACGATCGCGCGGCGAGGTGATCTCGACGGCGAGCGTTGGCGCGCCCTCCCAGAACCCTTTGGGGATGCCGTCCTCCGGCACCTGGCGCCAGGCGAGGAACGAGACATCCGGAATCCGGATCTAATCGGCTGGCGGCGCAGCACATAGCCGACACCATTGGGGAGAACGAGACCGAGATCCCTTTGCCGGACAAACCCCTCGATGAGCCTCAGAACCACCGCGGCGATCAGACCGTGCAGCATCGTCGCTGCGGGCACGTCCCTAAGCTCCCCGTGCATGAACTCGAACGTAAGACCAGGTTTCTCCGGAAGGTCCAACACGTCTTCGGCGGTCAACAGGACGACAAGACCATGGCGGTGACACCCGAGCCTTGAAGCGTTCCTTTGCGTTCAGTTGTTACAGACGATGTCGCGCCAGAATTCATTGAAGCGCGCGCCATCGACCGCGGTTACCACCGGGTACGGATCGCCGGCCGGGCCCTGGGTCATGTGCAGCTGCTCGCCCGCGACATCGAGCCGCAGCGACATCGGCTCGATCGTGACGCCGTCCCACCCCAACGCAACGGCGCAGGCGAGCGGATCGTGCTGAAAGTTGAGGATGTCGTCCGGCACCCGCTCAAGGGCGCGACCATGGATCTCCTCGTTCCGATACTCCCGCGCCTGCGCCTCACCCTGCATCGCGATCAGCTCGCCGAGCGGACCCAACCGCCGCAGGTCGTCCAGGTACGCTCGCCGCAACGCGGTTTGGACCGTGATCTCCAGCGGAACGAGCGTCGGGATGCAGTGCTGAAGGACGTGATAGGCCGACGCCACATCGACTTGCACGTTGAAGTCATCGTCCCGTCCCCATTGCGGGTATCCCGGCGGCACCGGGTTGACGTATCCGCCCATCAGGCAGATCGATGCCTCGGCCAGCAGGCCCGGATGCAGCGTGTCGAAGAGCGCGAAGTTCGTGTACGGTCCGATCCCGATGATCGTCGCGTCACTCTGGATACTCTGTTCGATCAGCTCGAAGGCGCGCTCGATGGGGCCGGGCGCGGGCACCACCGGCTCCGGCCAGTAATCGTCGTGCTCGGGAAACTCCATC
>CADCWJ010000582.1 GCA_902806365.1 uncultured Thermomicrobiales bacterium | reverse complement strand
GTGTTCGACGAACGCCTGCGCGACCATCGCCGCGACGGCCTGGGCGGCATGGACCGCGGTGCCGTCGTGACTGACTCTTGCGGCACGGCGCGCGAAGTCGGCGGCGCGCTCCGGGTCGCCCGGCGCGATCAGGCCCCACGAGTCGATAAAGATCTGGGCACCGATCTGCTCGGCGGTGACCTGCCCGTTGCGCGCGGTCGAACCGCTTTCAGGCGCCAGGACGCCCGCCTGGAGATTGAGAAACGCGGTGTGCTCGGTGCTGTTGCCCCGGCCACCCCACCACAGGATCGCGCGATTCTCAACGATGTAGTTGCGCCAGGTCTCGCCGATCTGTGCCGGGGTCAGGTCAGGATCGAACTCGTTGTCGGCGAGTGCGCGAATGAAGGTGAACGTTCCGGAGATGTCGTCGTCGGGAACGACGATCGGCTTGTCGAGCTGATCGCTGACATAGGTGGTGATCGCGCCGAACCGGCCGATGATGTCCTCGTGTGACCATCCCTCGACCGGGCGTCCGAAATAGACACCAGCGAGCTTGCCGAGAATTCCGGCATAGACGCGTTCAGGGTAGTGTGGGCTAGTGACATTCATGGACCGGAAAGCTTCCTTGCCGAATCATCGCTGCTCCTGAATCCTGCCGGTGCTTGGAGCTGGATATTTGCTACCGGAGGCTCAAACGCTTTTCCGGGAGAGCGTGCGCGACGGAGCTGTCTGGGGTGGGTATGGCGCTGAGCAGCGGACCCGAGGGTCAGGGGAGACTCGCCCGCAGGTCCTCCAGCGATCGGCGTTGAACGCCTTCGGGATCGAAATTGGCGGGATCGAGCCAGGCATCAAAGGCTGCCCGGACGTGCGGCCAGTCCCGATCGATAATCGCATACCATGCCGTGTCCCGGTTTCGTCCCTTCACGACCATATGCTGGCGAAAAGTTCCCTCGTAGAGGAAGCCGAACCGCTCGGCGGCACGACGGGAACGGGCGTTGAGGGCATTGCACTTCCACTCCAGGCGACGATATCCCAACTCTTCGAAGGCGTGGCGAGCGAGCAGATAGATCGATTCGGTCGCGGCCGTGGTGCGTTGCAGCGCCGCCCCAAACCAGATGTGTCCGATCTCGATCACTCCGTTGGAAGAATCGATC
>CADCWJ010000581.1 GCA_902806365.1 uncultured Thermomicrobiales bacterium | reverse complement strand
GGCGGGGGTCTTCGGCATCTTCCTGATGCGGCAGACCTTCGCCCGGATGCCGCGCGACCTTTTCGAGGCCGCCCGGCTCGATGGCTGCGGGCACCTGCGCTATCTCTGCGGGATCGTCGTGCCCCTCAACGTGGCCGCGCTGGCCAGTCTTGCGCTCCTGACCTTTCTGGGCCAGTGGAATGCCTACCTGTGGCCGCTCCTCGTGACCAACCGGACGGAAATGCGCACCGTCCAGGTCGGTATTCGCTATTTCGTCGACACGGAACTTGGTAACCAGTGGGGTGCGCTGATGGCGGCATCGACTTTCGTCGTGTTGCCGACAGCAATCGCCTTCCTGCTTGCGCAGCGGTTCCTGGTGAAAGGATTTGCCTTCGCGGGAATCAAGGGCTGAGTGAGGAGGACGCCACTCGTCGCGGTGCCTGGCGCCTTCGGTCGACTTTCCGTCACAAGGAGGAACAACAACGATGGCAGGTTCGAAGACGGTTTCGGCGAGTTGCAACTGGCTGGTGGTGATCGCGATCCTGATCGCTACGCTGCCGTTCGCGGCAACATCCGGCGCGGCTGCCCAGGACGCGGTGACGCTAACGTTCTGGACGACGAACGAAGACAACTTCGCGCCGCTGGTCGAGCAGTTCCAGAACGAACACCCGGGAATCACGATCGAGGCGCAGTACGTCGGAAACTACGATGACATGTCGGCCCGGATCCAGACCGCGATCGTCGGCAACGAACTACCCGATGTCGCGCAGGTTGGACAGCGGTACGGCATACCCCAGATGGTCGACGCTGGAGTGGTCATCCCGGTCGACGAGTATCTTTCCAAGGAAGATGTCGCCGACATCCATGACGGTCTCTGGAGCCGGTACACCTACCGTGACGGCCGCTGGGCGATCCCCTTCCAGAGCAGTACGCCAGGCCTGTGGTTCAACGCGACCATGATGAAGGCCGCTGGCCTCGACCCGGCGACGCCGCCGCGAACGTGGGACGATGTCGTTGCCGCCGGAAAAGCGATGACCAAAGATATCAACGGTGATGGCCAGATCGATCAATGGGGCTTTGGAACCTGCGACGATATCCCGTGGTACCAGCGCCCGATGGTGCTCCAGGCGGGCGGCACGCTGGTCGCTCCCGAGGGAACGGTCGCTGTCAACAGCCCGGAAGCCGTCGAGATGCTGACCTGGTTCAAGGATGCCGTGCACACGCACAAGATCTCGCCGCCGCTCGCGCAGCAAACGGCGCGGGATGATTTTTCGGCCGGCAAGTACGGAATGATCTTCTGTTCGACGGCGTCACGGCTCTCGTTCCGGGAAGACGTGGGGGACACGTTCGAGCTGGGGGTCGCCTTCCTGCCCGAGAACAAGCGGCGCGCCGTCGGAGTCGGTGGCAATGCCCTGATCGCCGTGCGCACCGGTGAGGATGCGCGGGAAGCCGCCGCCAAGACCTTCGTCCAGTGGCTGACCGATACCGAGCGCGCCGTCGGCATCTCGCTCGATTCGGGCTACGTGCCGATTCGCGAATCCGCGCTGGCGGATGCCCGTATCGCCGAGCTGACGAGGACCGATCCGCTTGTCGCGACGATCTACGATCAGCTCCAGTATGTCGCCGACAGCTCGATCAGTCCGGCCGACTCCCTGATCTGGGACGGCTTCCTCAATGGCGTCGAGACGGTGCAGACGGACCCCAACGCCGATCCCCAGGCACTGCTCGATGCGCTGCAGGGCGAGATCGACGACTACATGAGCACCTACGAGTAGATCGTCTGCACCCTCGGTTGCGGCCAGCCCGGGAGGGAAGGCAAGCCCATGCAGCCGGCTGTCGTGGCCGGTGTGATGCCGGCCATCACAGACGCATCCCTGGCGGACATCCGGGGTGGACACGGGCATTGACTACCCGACGGCAGGAGTGCTTATCCCCCCGGTCGATTCCGGCCCGCCCCTACAATTGGTCGTGGGGCGAGCATTCGCCCGGGGCTGACGTGGCGAAGGAGAAGACGGTGCTGAACATTGCCCATCGGGGCGCTTCCGGTTACGCACCGGAGAACACCCGCGCCGCCTTCGAACGCGCGATCGCCATGGGCGCCGACATGATCGAGACCGATGTCCAGCTCTCCCATGATGGTGCGCTGGTCCTGTTCCATGACACAACCGTGACCCGGACATCGAACGGGCACGGTCCGGTCGCCGACCACTCCCTCGATGAGCTGCGAAGCCTTGACATCGGGAGCTGGTACGCCCCGGAGTACACCGGGGAGCGAATCCTGACACTGCCGGAGTTCGTGGCGGAGTTCCTGCCCCGGATTCCGGTGGTGTTCGAGATCAAGGATCCACGCGCGACCCCGGCGCTGATCGAGGCGATCCGCGCTGCCAGAATCGCGGAACGCGTCCACGTCACGTCCTTCTTCTGGCCCGCGCTGCTCGATGCGCGCGCCCTCGACGATTCCGTCACGCTCGGGTTCCTCACTCGTGTCTTCGATGCGGACATCGTCCGGCGCTGCGCCAGGCGTGGCTTCGCCCAGGTCTGCCCGCATGTCGAGAGCCTGACCGCCGCTCTGGTGGCGAGCGCGCACGATGCCGGGCTTATCGCCCGGGCGCATGGCGTAAGCCAGCGACACCAGATCGACCAGCTTTTCGAAACCGGCGCCGATGGCACGACCGTCAACTGGCCGGACTGGATGGCTCGCCGGACCGGTGAATCTTCGAGTACCGCAGGTTAGCGGAACGTCGTGGTCAGGATCTGCGTCTGGCCGGTTTCCGACGCCCGATAGGCGGCCTCGATGATCTCGATCACGTGGCGGGCGTGCTCGGCCGTGACGGGGGACGCTTTGCCATCGCGAACCCAATCCGCCAGTTGCATGATGTCCTCGAAGACGTGCGCCTCCTCGATCTCGCGGTGCGGCCCGACGACGTGCGGCAGGGTCGCCTGTGCCCCGGCGACACCGCCACCCACCTCGTCGGCGACCGCCTTCTCCGGATAGTCGAGCGGTGTGCCGTTCAGGTCGAAGCCGGCGATCGTCCCGCCGGTCCCGAAATAGGTCCCGCTGAACCAGTAGTTGATCCCCCCGGCGGCTGCCCCGTACGCTACCGCGAAGAGGCCGTCGCCGAAGTCGATCAGGATGCCGGTATTGTCGTCGGCGTCAGTGGGGACGCGCGCGCCGTTGAACTCCCGCTCGGGAATGCGCACGCCGGAGATCGCCGTCACCCGCCGCGCCGGGCCGAGAACCGTCGTCAGTCCGTGCAGGGCGTAGACCGTCATGTCGTACAGGGGACCGCCGCCGGGCTTGCGGAAGTACCAGGACGGGTCGATAGCGCTCTGCGCGCCGTCACCCTGGCGCTCTTTCTCATTCAGGTGGTAGGTCCCGAAGGCGGCGCCGGCAATCGCCCACGTCGGCGTTCCGATCGCACCGGCGGCGATCGCGCGTTTGACAGCCTGAACCTGGGGCCGCAGGATCTCGCCCGGCGAGGCGACGATCCGGAGATCCCTCGCCGCCGCCAGATCGATCAGCTCGGTCGCCTCGGCGGCGGTGGTTGTCATCGTCTTGTTGAAGTGAACGTGCTTGCCCGCTTCCAGCGCGAGCTTGCCCTGCGCAAAGTGGAGCCCGATCGGCGATGCGATCGAGACGGCGTCGACATCGCCATTGGCGAGGAGGTCCTCGTAGTCGGTGGTGGGGTATGGGATGCCGAAACGCCGGGCGGCGGCCTCCGCGCGACCCGGCACCGGATCGCAGACCGCCGCCAGGACAACGCGGTCCTGGACATCGTCCTGGCTTAGGTGAGGCAGAATCCCACGTTGCGCGATCGTGCCCGCGCCAACGATTCCGAAACGCACGACACGCATTGCGAATTCCTTTCCCTGAATGTGTGGCGCAGCCGGGCAGTGTGCAGTAGTGCAAGAGAACTTCATCCCCCGAACCGGTCATGCGACGCGCCGGCCAGCGCCGCTGTGCCCCATGTGCCGCCCGGGACCGCTCCGATATACCATGGAAACAACCCTGCCGGGCACTGCCAATACCCCCGCCAGGCGATCCACATCCGGCGAAACACGGCCACGCGGTATGATTCCCTGTCAGTGGGGCTCCGCCAGCCGACAATGCTGCTGATACGGTGGCACATCCCGTGCAACACGTACGTATGGGCGATTCACGCAGCCCTTCACGGCCTTGG
>CADCWJ010000580.1 GCA_902806365.1 uncultured Thermomicrobiales bacterium | reverse complement strand
CTACGCGGGCGAGGTTCCGCCGGAGTTCCGGGCCCTGGGATACGATGGCATCGGTCCGCTCCCCTACTCCATCCTGCTCCTGTTCGCAGTCGTGGCGCTTGGCTGGTACGTGTTGCGGCACACGCGGTTTGGGCACCATCTCTACGCCGTGGGAGAGAGCGAAGAGGCAGCGCGCCTCTCTGGCGTGCGGTCGAACCGCGTCGTCATCCTGGCCCACGTCTTTTGCAGCCTGACCGCCGTGCTGACCGGCCTCTTCATCGTCAGCCGCCTCAGCGCCGGCGCCCCCTGGGTTGGACCCGACGGCAATTACGATCTCGAATCGATCGCGGCCGTCGTGCTGGGCGGAACGGCGCTCTCCGGCGGCAAGGGCGGCGTCCTCGGAACACTCGCCGGGGTGCTCATCCTCGCCCTGCTTGACAATGCGTTCAACCAGCTCGAAATCAATGCGTTCCTCAAGGATGTCGTGCGCGGGGTGATCATCATCTCGGCGGTCGCGATCTATGCCGTCCGGCAACGGAGACAAGGGCGATGAGCGCATCATCCGCCCATCGCGGCGATGCGTTTGCTCCTGTCTCCTCGGGATCGCCCGCGACGCGTGTGCTTCGTGCACTGCTGGGGACCGCACCGATCTTCGTCGTGCTGGTCGGGTTGCTGGTCTGGATCACGATCGAGAACCCGAACTTCACCAACCCGAACGTATTCCTGATCTTCCTGCGTCGGGCCGCGCCGCTGATGATCCTCGCGGCCGGTCAGCTCTTCGTGATCCTTTCCGGAGAGTTCGACCTCTCGGTCGGCGCGTTGATCACCCTCGTCGTGATCGTTGCCGCCCGGGTGACGGATGGCGATCCGTCGCGAACATGGCCGGTGATCCTGCTCCTGATCGCGATCGGCGCCCTTGTCGGGTTGGCCAACGGCCTCATTACGACCAAGCTGGCCGTGCCGTCGTTCATTACCACGCTCGGCATGCTGCTGATCCTCGACGGCTGGACGTCGTGGTGGACCGGGGGGACGCCTCGTGGTGACCTGCCCGACAACTTCCGGCAGTGGGGCCGGCTCGG
>CADCWJ010000579.1 GCA_902806365.1 uncultured Thermomicrobiales bacterium | reverse complement strand
GCAGGCCGACGGTGAGGCTGGACCACCCGGTGCCCCCCTTGGAGGACGCCCCCGGGACCTGCGGCGGCAGCCGTGCCGTCGTGACCAGCGCCATCGCCTGCAGCGCGGCGGCGACGGCAAACGTCTCGGCAACTCCCAGCAGCCCGATCAGCACGCCCGCGAGCGATGGCCCGACCACGCGCGTCGCGTTCTGGCTCGCGGAGTTCAGGGCCACGGCGTTCGCCATGTCCCGCCGCTCGACGAGCGAGGGGACGATGGTCGTACGGGTTGGGAACACAAACGACATCGCCGTGCCGTAGGTCGCCACCAGCGCGAGCATCGAGACGCGCCCGATCAGGCCGGAGCCGACCAGGAACGCCAGGAGCGTCGCGATCACCACCGCGCCGAGCTGCGCGAGGAGAAGGACGTTGCGCCGGTCGAAGCGATCGATGATCACGCCTGCCGGCAGGGAAAGCAGGAGCAGCGGGATCCCGCCCGCGAAACCGACCATCGCCACGAAGAACGCCGAGTCGGTCAACTGCAGCGCAAGCCAGCCAACCGCCACCTGGTACATCCAGAACGCCGTGCTCGACGCCAGCGTGCCGAGCATGAGCAGCCGGAAGGCGGGATAGACCCGCACCGAATGCATGATCCCGCCCGCCGGGGGATCATGCTCCGGGCGCGTCTCCGGCGTTCGATGGGTTTCCCTTGCGGTCACTGTCACGTTCCGGCCCCGCTCCTGTCCTGATATCCGTACCTGTACGTGCCCTTGTCCAAGTCCACCAAATCGCCGTTATGCCGGACCCGTCCGGAGATCGAGTGGCCCCATGCTGCTCGGGTCCCGACCTCGCGGGAACTCCTCTCGCACTGGCGCGACCGCACTCCACCATGCGCGGGATACCATGGTATCGCGGGACAGGATCGATGCCCCTGTGCTCTTCCACCAGGCCCCGGCAATCGCCCCACATGGGATCAGCCACCGCCTTGCGGGGACAGACCGGCACCTGTCCGGCAAGCGGCATCGGCAACTGCCATTGGCAGCTGCCATCGGTAAGCGGCCACGTCGCGGACCGGCTCTTCGCAATCTCGAACGGACCGCGCGAGTACCCTCCCGGCTATCCGGCCACCGTCACGCCGGACCGAGCATCTCCAGCACTCGCCTGGGCACTTTGCAGACCACCGTGTACGCGGGGTCGTACACATTGGCGACGTCATACTCGACGCACTGCCCCAGCAGCGTGCTGGCGGCCCGGACATCCAGCCCGTACCGCGCGCGCAGCCAGCGGACCATCTCGGTTGTCGCATGCTGCAGCGCCTGGTCGAGCGGCCGCGCGTTGCCGACCGTGAAGATCTCGTCCGCGTTCTCGCCCCGTGGCCACGCGATCCGCTCGCCCTTGCGCACGTCGACCGAAAACCGGACGTCCAGCGAGATCTCGATCCCCGTCCCGACGATCTCGCCGTCACCCTGCAGGGCGTGGCCATCCCCGAGGAAGAACAGCGCGCCCGGCTCGAAGACGGGCAGGTAGACCG
>CADCWJ010000578.1 GCA_902806365.1 uncultured Thermomicrobiales bacterium | reverse complement strand
CGGTCGGATTGTACGCTCACAGCGGACAAGTGTCAATGATGCTCGTACACGCCGGTCCGGGAACCATGGAGGAGAGGTCGAAGCGGGGAATAATCCGTCGGCAGCCAGGGCATCGGGGACGGAAAGGAGGTGAGTCAGCCTGGCAATCGAGAGGGGAAGACGCTGCGGCGGGCTCCCCGATCCGCGGCATCGGTGACGGCTCCGCGTCTCGCAAGATGCATGACGGATCCGGCATGAAGGACCGCCACCATCGACCGATGGTGCCATTGATCCGGTTGGCACCGGGATGTCTCCCGAGCTAGGTGCCGCCTGTTGTCATGCCCCGGATCGCGAGCCCGACGATGAACAGCGCGACCAGGCTGTAGAGCAACAGCCCTTGACGTGGAGCACGATTCCGCATGTAGGACCAGACAAAGGGCAGCACCAGCACCGCGGTAAAGCCGTAGAGAAGGTGGACGAGATCGTTCGGGCGGTTCCCGAACAGGAAGAGGACCATCCCGAGTCCGCCCTGCAACATTACCAGCCCCTGCCCGAGCAGGAGCGCCCCGGCAATGTTGCCCGAAAGCGACCCCCCACGTATGTACTCGAACAACCCCCAGGCGCCGGCGGCCAGGAAAAAGAGGAGCATGGTCGTGGCAAGGCGATCGTGGAAGAGCGCGACGACGTGCATCGTGGTGGTGTTCTCCGGGGGATTCGGAGCGGGAGCATTGCGAAACTAACGCATCTCCGCACTGGCTTCGAGTATACCCAACCGGCCACGTCCATTCGCGCAGCGCGTCACGACGCTGAGCGATCTCGCCTCCGAGGACGCTGCCTAAAACCCGGCGATGCCGTCAAGCCCAAGTTGGGTCGGCGCTTTGGCGGCGGGCGGGGGCTCGTCATAAGGCACGTACCCGGCGGCCGGAACCGCGACGGGAACGTGACGGGGCGTCCAGACCGGACCGGGTTCCCGCCTCGGCAGGGCCGAGACCGGAAGTTGGACATCGTGCCGCGCAAGGGCCTCGCGGACGGTCGTCTCGGCGAGGGTGGGGCGGTTGTTGGTGTCGGAGAGGTGTGCCAGCCAGACGTCGGGCGTTGTTCCTCCGCGACGGGAGATTGCCGCGAGTGCCATTCCGCAATCGCGGTTCGAGAGGTGCCCGACCCCCGATGCGACTCGCCGCTTCAGGTGAGGTGGGTATGGTCCGCGTCGCAGCATCTCCTCATCATGGTTCGCTTCCAGAATCACCAGATCGCTCACCTCGACAGCCCCCGCGAGCCGTTCATGCCAGGCGCCGAGATCAGTGATGATCGTGATCCTGGTCTCCGCCATCTCGATCAGGTAGCCGCACGGCTCGTGCGCGTCGTGCGCGACTGGCAGTGCCCAGAGGCGCATGCCGCCTATATCGATCGATTGGCGGGGGCCAATCGGGTGGCGTTGCCGTTCCGCGATCCTGAGCATGGCAAACGTGCCCGCCGTGGCGATCACCGGCGTCCTGGCGTCGATCACCTGCGGGATCGTGCGCACGTGATCGATGTGCTCGTGGGTGAGCACGATCGCGTCGATCTGGTCGAGCCTTCGATTCCGTACGCTCAGGGCCGCCCTGATCGTCCGGATCCCCACCCCGCAGTCTAAGAGCAGGAGATGATCGCCGCGCTGGATGAGAAAGGCGTTTCCCGAGCTGCCACTGCCGAGGCTCTGCACCGACACGGGCAGCGCGTCGGGCGGGGGGCCGGAGCCCGGCGACGGGTGGGCAGTCGCATTCATGCAGGAACACCGGTCCAGTCTCAAGGCGGTACGTTATGCTCTGCGGAGCGTACCACGCATGTACGAACGAATCTTGTCGCGGGTCGGGCCGTGCGGTGGCACGATCCCACGGCAATGTCGGCGAAGGCGGAACCAACGGTGCTCAATCGTGCTTCAGAATCATTCCGGTCCGGACCAGGTGGTCCAGGCGGCCGCTCGTTCGGGCTGTCGGCGTCCACGAGACGCATGATCATCGCCGCGATCGTTCTCATCCTGCTCTTCGTGCTCCTGACGCTTACCGCCCCGTTCTGGATCAACTGGCTCTGGTTCGGCAGCATGGGCTTCCGCTCCATGCTCGTGACCAACTACGTCGGCACCGCCGTCACGTTCGTGGTGGTCGGGCTGTTGGCGGCGGCGATCTTCTTCACCAATGTCGCGCTCGCCCTCCGCGGGACGCGAGATCAGGCCGTTCCCCAGGAGCAGATCGCGGGCCGGGTCAGCCAGCGCGTGATCCAGTTCCTGGCGCTGACAGGCGCCGCGGTCCTGTTCCTGATCTATGGCTCGTCGTCGTCCGGCTACTGGCGCGAGATCCTGCTGGCACTCCGGGCCGAGCCGTTCGGTATCAAAGACCCCACCTTCAACCGCGATGTCAGCTTCTACGTCTTCACGCTGCCGATGCTGCAGGGCGCGCAGCGGGCGCTGGTGTCGATCCTGATCCTGACCACGATCGCCGTCGCGGCCGTCTACCTGATCCGGCTCGGCGTCCGCTTCCGGAGCTGGGGTGCCGTGCCCTGGCGGGCGCTCCGCCATCTCAGCGCGCTCGTCAGCGCCCTGTTGCTGCTCTTCGCCTTCGGCTATGTGCTGCGCAACTTCGACCTGGTCTACTCGAGCCGGGGCGTTGTCGCCGGGCCCGGCTTCACCGACGTCAACATCGTTCGCCCCCTGAACTGGCTGATGGCGCTGGTATCCGCGATCGCGGCGTTCGGACTGCTGTCGGGTTCAGTGCTGCGGACGCCCAAGTGGCTGGCGGGGTTGCTCGGTGGCTGGGCGCTGCTGGCACTCATCATCACCCCGCTGCTGCCGGTACTGGTCCAGCGGGTGATCGTCGAGCCTAACGAGTTCCAGCGCGAAGAGCGATACATCGAGCGCAACATCGCCATGACCCGCGCGGCCTACGGCCTTGCCGATGGCGAAGTTCAGGAGCTCACTGGACAGGACCCGATCGACCCGGCGGCGTTGCCGCCGGACCAGCCGCCGCTCAGCAACGTCCGGATCTGGGATTACAGGGTCGTCCGCCCGATCTACCAGCAGGTGCAAACGTTCGTTCCCTATTACGAGTTCGCGGATGTCGATGTCGATCGCTATACCATCGACGGCCAACCGGTCCAGGTGCTCG
>CADCWJ010000577.1 GCA_902806365.1 uncultured Thermomicrobiales bacterium | reverse complement strand
CGGCGTGCCCAGGAGCACTACCGCCCGGGTACGTCCCGACTCGATCAGTGTGACTTGCCAATCACTGTCGCCAGCGACGGTTGCGCTCGGTTGACGGGTGGCACTCAGGGCGGCGATCCCGGTTCCCCAGATCGCCCCAAGGAGCCCGCTTCCGGCGATCCATCGCAGCACTGACCGCCGGGCCACTACGGTTTTGATTGGCGCAGCGTCGACCATTCCGGCCCTCCAGTGATCTCACGCTGCTGAAGCAGCGATACCCTCCGGACGAACGACGCGATCTTGAGCCTGTTACTGGAGACGAGGTCGATGTGAGAGGAGCGACGCACGCTGGACGTTGAAATCGCCCGGATCCAGCGCCGAGCGGATTCGGGCCGTGACGCGGTCGACCTCGGAATCATCGAGGAGAGCGTAATGCGCCGGTCCTGCGCCGCTTAAACCAAACCGCATACATCCGCTCTCACGCAGTATGTCCGGCACCTTCGCGAGCGACGGTACAAGGGTGTACAGGGGTGCCGCGAACGCGTTATGCAGGTCGGAATGCTCCGGAGGCAATCCCGCTCGCAAGCGACTTACGCTCCGATCGATACGGGTGCCGGGAGAAAGATCACCTGTCGTGATCCGCCCGTAGAGAGTGGCCGTTTTGTGCGCGATCTGGATGTTGGGGACGATCAGGAGAACCGCGCTCTGGATGGCCGGCAACGGCGTGATTGTAGTTCCCGTCCCTTCCACGAACGCGACCGGGTCACCGAGGAAGAAGGGGACGTCGCTCCCCAAGGTGGCGGCCAACCCGACGAGCCGGTCATGCGAGAGTGGTTGCTCAAGAAGGCGATTGACGGCGGTCAACGTGGCGGCCGCGTCGGAGCTGGCACCGCCGAGCCCGGCCGCGATCGGAATGCGCTTCGTCAGCCGGTAGTCCACTCGGGCGTCGGTGTCGACGCTGGACCCCATCAGGCCAATTGCGCGATCAACCAAGTTTTGCTCCGCCGGAATCCCTGCGATGGAGTACGCGCAGCGTTCCAGACCACCGCTTTGGAAACGCAGGTCGTCATACAGGTCGATCATCGCCAGAATCGATCGAATCTCATGGTATCCGTCCTCGCGCTTCCCCAGAATCTCAAGCCCGAGATTGATCTTGGCTGGT
>CADCWJ010000576.1 GCA_902806365.1 uncultured Thermomicrobiales bacterium | reverse complement strand
GTTCTCCGGCGCGATCTCGAACACGACCCGGACGTCGACGCGAATCTCCGACTGGCCGGGGCTGATCGGTACGGGCCTGGCCTCGGCGGCACCGCTCGCCATCGCCATGTCGGCCTCCTGATACTCATATGGCTGCGGTGGAGGGGCGCTCGTCTCCTCGATCGAGTAGACCCCGACGATCCGGACGCCGGCGGCGGCGGCCAGCTCGTCGGCCTTGGTACGGGCATCGGTCACGGCCATGGCTCGCGCTTCCGAAGCCGGTCCTGAGGGATCATCGGTGTAGAACCGGATGCCGTTGACGCCGGTCGCGCCACCGGTGACTGCGGCGTCGAGGATCGTTCCCACCGTATCGATCTCGCGGATCGTGACCGTCAGGGTCGCCGTGACGATAAATCCGGAGATGCCCTCGAAGTTGCCGTTGTCGTCATACTCGTTCTGCGGATATATCTCGTACGAGGTCGTCACGATATCGTCCGCCGCGACGCCCGCCTCCGTCAGCACGTCCGTCACGCTCGCCAGGCCCTCGGTCACGTTGTCCTGGGCGGTCTTGAGCGATGTGCTGATGCTTTGCACCGTCAGCGAGACATCGGCGGTGTCCGGATCGAGGAGGACGATTCCCTCACCGGCGACGGAGATCGTGCGGATCGAGGAGGCGTCATTCGGGACGGGGGTCGACTGGGCACCCGTGGACGGCCCGAATGACGCCACCAGAACGGCGACCAGGGAAACAAGCAGACCCGTGCGAACGATCGAGCGATATCGTAAACGCGATCCAAACGATCTCATGTGCTCCTCCAGGTTCACGAAGCGAAACGGTCTCAACTTCCTGCTCGCGCGTCGAGCGGGTGAGCTAAAGGGTCGGCCCCCGGGCCGGACATCATCAGTAACGTCGCGAACCGGGTTCAGGTTCCCCTTCGAGGACGAGACCGGGCGATGCGGGAGAGCGTGGCCCACAGTCCTCCGAGTGCGACGGTCGCCGCGGCCAGCCACGCGGTGATCGGGCCCCATGGGATATCCGCTTCGTCCCCGCCCCCTCCCGATATGCCCATCGCCTCCCGGGACGAAGGCGCCTGCTCCTGGGCGGGGGAATCCGCGGCGGGTGCGGGCCCGGATTCGGCGGGAGGTGCTGACTCTGGCTGCGCGCTTTCGTCCGCCTCCTCCATTGCGTTGTCCGCATCGGCGACATCGGTAGGGGGCGGCTCGTCTGCCTCGGCGGCGGCCATGGAAGTGTTGGTTTCCGGAGCACTAGCGGTTGGCCCCGGTTCGCCCCCGGCCCCCGCCGCCTCCGGGGGAGGCGCGGCCGCGTCGGCGGCGGAGCCCGTGGCAGCGGTGGTCGACTCGGAGAAGACGATGCTGCCAGTCCGCTCGGTGGACGTCGAATCGAACAGGAAGGCACCGGAAACGACGAGCAGTGCGATCGCCGCCGCGACGGCAAGCGCCCGGGCCACCGGCAACACGGTCAGAATTAACCCTCGCGGTGGGCTTGGCCGGGCGTGCTCCGGCCCGAGCTGGAACGACCGTGGACGTGTGGGGACCGGCAGTGACCGCAGGAGTTGCACGGTGGCCCGAAGCTCGGCCAGTTCGGCCCGGCAGGCGGCGCACGTCGCGAGGTGATCGTCGATCGCCCAGCGAACATCATCCTCGACCGCACCGTCGAGATAAGCGCTGAGCTCATCGTTGGCGATATGCCGGTCGCGGGCGCTCACTGCGGACCGCTCGCGGCCACGCCGCGCGACGGGGCACGGGGGAACGATCTATCAGCGAAGATGCGGAGCGTGACGCTGGGATGCACATGGGCCCCTTGCTGGCTTCTGGAACGGTTCAGGAAGACAAGGCGAGACGCCTCGCCTCGCCCTGCGGCTGCCGATGGACCCCGGTGCATCGGCGGTTCAGCCGCCCGCCGGTCAGGTTTCACGCGCAGACTCGTCCCGCGACGTTAAACGGACAAACCGCTCGAAGAGTTCCCGGTGCTCGTCGTTCTCCTGAAGGAGATCCCGCAGCCGGGAGCGCCCCCGGCTGATCCTGGACTTGACCGTGCCGGCGGCGACATCGGTAATCTCGGCGATCTCCTCGTAGCCGTATCCTTGGACATCGGACAGGATGATCGCGAGGCGTTGGTCGTGGGGCAGCGCGTCGAGCGCGCGTTCGAGCACGGCGCTGAGCTCGGAACGCGCCGCGTGCGATTCGGGCGAATCGTCCTGGGTGGCTCGCGATGTCCATTCCGGCTCGGTCTCGAAGGGCAGGGCGTCTAGGGAATCCGCCGGCCGCCGGCTGCTGGCGCGCAGGAGGTCATAGGCACGGTTGGATGCGATCCGGAGCAACCATGGGCGTAGTATCCCGCCCTGAAAGGTGTGAACCGCGCCCCAGGCCCGGATGAACGTGTCCTGGGTGGCATCCTCCGCGGTCGCGCGGTCACGCAGCAGGCGCATGCAGACCGCGAAGACGATCCGCTCATGGCGGGTGACGATCTCATTGAAGGCAGACAGATCGCCGCCTTGGGCGGCAGCGATCAATGCGTCGTCGCGGCCCGGTTCGTCGTCGTACGGATTGGCGCGAGCGCGGACGCCCTCGGAAGAGTCACCGGCCGTCACCGCCCGATCACTCGCCGGTTCGCGCCTGGATCCTGTCCGCGCTCGGATGACCGGCGCCGGGAGCCTGAACATACGGGTGGGACGCAACCTTCCGGGGAGACGACCGAACATGTGTGGACCCATCGTACCCGTGCGGAGGTGGACTGGTCCAAGCAGTCGCGCCGTGTCAGCGTGATGCGCTTACGCGCTGACCGTCTCCCGGGCGGGGTCGGGCACGAGGGCGACACGGGTGAGTACGTCAGGATTGGCGACGGTCGGCGGCAGGTAACCGCGAAGGACAGCGATCGCCGACAGAAACGTCTCGGCGCGGACGGTCTCGACCGAACGCTCCGAGTAGTACGCGGAATGCGGCGACAGCAGCACGTTTGGAAGCCGGTACAGTGGCGAATCCGACGGCAGCGGTTCAGGATGGACGACATCGAGTGCCGCCCGGAACGACGGTCGCGCGGCAAGATGCGCCGCCAGCGCTTCAAGGTCAATGATCGGCCCGCGAGCGGTATTGACGATCGCGGCATCGGGTTTCATGCGCTCCAGCGCTGCCTTGCCGATCAGACCACGCGTCTCCGGCGTAAGCGGGGCATGGATGGTGAGGAGATCCGCCCGCTCCAGCAGCGTATCGAGCGAAACCGGCGTCACGCCCACGTTGCGGATCAGGTCATCGCTGGTGTACGGATCGCTGGCAATGACGTTCAGTCCGAACGGTTGGGCGCGGCGGGCGACCGCCTGGCCGATCCTGCCAAAGCCGACGATTCCCAATGTGAGGTCGCGCAGTGCGGGCACCCGGCCCCGCAGGATCCGCGTGGTCGCCGGACCGTGCGTCGACCACGCTCCGCGATGAACATCGGGATCCAGCTCGCCAATCCGCCGGTTCAGGGCGAGGAGAAACGCCATGGCGTGATCGGCAACTTCGTTGGTGCAGTACTGGGGATAGTGCGTGACGACGATGCCATTGTCGGCGGCGGCGGGAAGGTCGACATTGTCGAGCCCGACTCCGTAGCGGCTGATCACCTTCACCTGCGGGATGCTCTCGCAGACGCGGCGAGTGATCGCCTCCCGCGTGCTGACGAGCAGGGCATCCGCGATGTGCCCGATCCTGATCAGCTCCTCCTCGGAGCTGACCGGTTCACCCCGCAGGGTGACGTTGAGATCGGGAAACCGCTCGAGCAGGGCCCGCTCGCGATCGAGGCCCGATTCGTCGGCGCCGTAGCGATCCGATGTGATAACGATCGTGACATCCCTGGGCATGGTTGCTGCCTCACTGGAGCTGGCGCGGATGGACGGAAGCATCCAGAGCCACGCAGCGATCGAGACGCGACCGGCCGGATGGCGATGGAATGGAGCGTTCTCGTACTCTCGCACAGTGGGAGGCATCGTGGAAGATGGATGGAACGAGTTCGTCCTGGACGTGCCGAGGCGGCTCGTGGAGTCGATTGGAGCAGACGCCTGGGCGAAGGACCGGGGCACGGGCTGGGGAAGGATGAGGAGGTTTGGAACAGTCCCGGAAGACCGCGTCGGCGGCGACGCTCTCCCTGATTCGGCACTTCTCCGGCCAACGCCCCGCAACGTGACCGGATATCTACCGTCTCCCGCCGTCATTCGCTGATCCGAGCTACCCCGCAATGAGCTCGGCTGTGCGATCGTGGCGGTGGAGAGTTCGAGCTTGCCGCTCGGCCCCTCGGGACTGTACGTACACTATATCCAGACCCGCAGACGCTGTCAACCCCCTTGCGTGGCAATCTGAAACACGATCGCCTGATGCCCGTAACGGCTGTCAGCCACCGGTCAGCGCCTGTCTGGTGGCGGCACCCTTGCGACCGGCTGGGAGGGGGCTCCTGACTGCCGAGGGGGAGAGGAGCGCGGGGATTGACGACTCCGGGAACTAGCGAGGAAAGGATGCAACGGCCCCATGAATGAACAGGGATGGCGGGATCGACTCGACGCGAAGCAGGACGATCATCTGCGGGAGCTGGTGGATCTGCTCGGCGTTCCGAGCGTCAGTACCGATCCCGCGCGCCGCGCGGACGTGCGGCACGCGGCGACGATCGTGGCCGAGCGCCTTCGTACTGCCGGGGTGCCGGATGTGATCCTGGCCGAATCGGCGGGGCATCCCGCGGTGATCGGCCGGTGGCTGGTGGATGACACCCAGCCGACGATCCTGATCTACGGACACTACGATGTGCAGCCAGCGGAACCGCTGGAACTCTGGGAGAGCGACGCCTTCACGCCCACGATCCGTGATGGCAAGCTCTACGCCCGTGGTTCGGCGGACATGAAGGGCAACCTGCTCACCGCGATCCAGGGCGTCGAGGCGATCGCGGCCGCAAACGATGGCAGGCCACCCATCAACGTGACGTTCATCTTCGAGGGTGAGGAAGAGATCGGCAGCCCGAATCTCCGCGCGATCGTTCGGGAGTACAAGGACTGGCTGATGGCCGACGCTGTCGTCTCCGCCGACGGCGGTCAGCACGGGCCGGGCGTCCCGTCGCAATCGGTCGCGCTGAAGGGTCTCGGCGGTTGCCAGATCAATCTGGCAACCGCCAACAGCGATCTGCATTCGGGGATGTACGGTGCGACGGTTCCCAACGCCGTCCAGTCGCTCGTCCAGCTTGCGGCAACCTTCCATGATGCGGAGGGGCGGGTGACCGTCGCCGGGTTCTACGACAACGTCAAGGATCTCACCGACGCGGAACGCGCCGAAATCGCCGCCGTCCCGTTCGACGAAGCCGAGCTCAAGCACGAAGTGGGGCTCGACGAGCTGTGGGGCGAGGTTGGCTGGACACCGCGCGAGCGCCAGTGGGCGCGCCCCACGCTTGACATGAACGGAATCTGGGGCGGATTCCAGGGCGACGGCGTGAAGACTGTCACCCCGCGTGAGGCTCACCTCAAGATCACCTGTCGCCTGGTTCCGGATCAGGATCCGGCCGAGGTCGTCGAGTTGATCCGGACCCATGTCGCTGCTCATCGTCCACCGGGCGCCACCGTAGAGGTTGTGTCGCTGCCCGGATCGGCCCGGCCGTTCGTGCTCGATCGGTCGAATCCCGTCCATCTTGCCGTGGGCGATGTCCTGCGCGATCTGTTCGGCCGGGAACCGTACGTGGTCCGCACGGGAGGAACGGTCCCGGCAACCGGCATTTTCAAGGAGGAGCTTGGCATCGACACCGCGACCCTGGGCTGGAGCATGCCCGGGAGTGGCGCCCACGCCCCGAACGAGTGGTACCGGATCGAGGACTACTACGTTGGACGGATCGGCTATGCGGCGCTGGTCGAACGCCTCCGACGCTGAGCGAACGCGGGAACAAGCCACGTTCCGCCGGGCTGACCACAGGGACGAAACCGGATGCTCCGAGCGAGTACCATTCCGCGGAACATGTGATCGGGAACGTCTCACCCTTCCGGACGCGTAGCGCGTCCGGAAGGGTGAGACGGCGGGTGACGGGCAGCATGGGAACGCGGTCGTGTCCTGGTGGGGAGAACCGTTGGATTACATCATGTTCGGGATCGGTACGGGGTCATCGCTGTTGTTGATCGGGTGGCTGCTGCGCGATCTGGGCCCCGCCCTTCGAGACCGAGGGCCACGAGCGGCTACCGATGTCCTGGGGGCGCAACAATTGGTTGACCAGATGCAGTGGGCGCGTTTCTGCGCCGCCTGCGGTGGTGCGCTCGCGATGGGTGGTGCGCTCCTGATGCTCGTGACCGTTATCGCACTGTTAATAAGTCCGAGCGATACCG
>CADCWJ010000575.1 GCA_902806365.1 uncultured Thermomicrobiales bacterium | reverse complement strand
TGGACCTGGAGATACCGGAGGAACCGGCGAGGAAGGTGCGCGTCGAGGGGGTCGACGCCCGGTCTGTGGGAGAGGGGGAGCGGGTGATTACACGGTTTTCGATCCAACTGGGCCCGGCCGAACCGGCACCCGGGAACGCCATTCAAGGGTCGTCGGAGGTGCAATCGATCGAGGATCGGCTGGAGACGATCGAACGAAAGCTCGATCAAGTGCTTGCACTGCTTGCGCCCCAGGGGCCAGTACGCTCCTGACGACGGTCAGTTTCCGAACGTGCGCTCGATGGCCGGCTCGGAAGCCACGTCCCGCCGAGGCTGCACAAAGCCGGGTTGGGCGTCCGCACGCGCCTGACGGACGAGCCCGGCGGCCCCTTCCCTCAACTTCCGGGCAGACATGCTCACGGTTCGCCGCGGCGTTTCCTCGCCGCGCCGGGGCGCGAGCAGAAGGGCAATCAACACACCCATTACCGCGCCAAGCAAAAACCCGCCAGGAAATGCCCGCCACGCCACCGCCTGTCTCTCTTGGCGTAGCGGGCCAATGCTGAGGTTACCGGACTGCCTGCGAACGCTCACCTTGAATATCCCCGGGTGGTCATGAGCACTCCACTTCCGCGGGTCATGTCGTGCCAACGTCCTGGATCGTTACCCTCGACACATCACCGGCCTGGACGGTTTGGGCCGCCTCGACCGGGGCCACTGATGGAACTGGCTGGACGCGATCAGCAGAGGTGACCGTCTCGCTGTCCGGAGCAGTGCGGGCGGCTCGCTCGGCGCTGGCATAGACCGGCGGCTTGGGCGGCTTCTTCCGCTTGCCAGTGACCGTCTTCGTCATTGTCCGCAGCTTCGAATACGTGCCGGCGACGGAGATGATCGGCTTGACCGCCTCTTCGCTGATGAAATTGGTTGTCCCGCGGACACGCTTGACCGTGCCGGTCACGTCGTCCAGCATTGGACCAATCCGTGTCCTGACGTCGTCGATCATCGGGACGATCCGCGACCGCAGATCGTCGATGAGCGGGATGATCCGGTCCTTGAGCTGGAACGCGACGACCCCGAACGCGGCGGTGATCGCCGCCAGCAGGATCACGTTGAGCACCATTGCGAGCACGATGAAGATGATCGCGATGTCGCGGAGTTTCTGCAGCGCCGATTGCCGGCTGTCCCCAAGCAGGAAGAGCCCCACGCCGATCAGGACGAAGAGCAGGAGTGCCCCTATCCCGGCCATGATCGCCCTGGATTTGATCTTGTCCATTCTCTCCCTAGCCCCCTCTACCAGTCGGTGCGATGCCCCCG
>CADCWJ010000574.1 GCA_902806365.1 uncultured Thermomicrobiales bacterium | reverse complement strand
CGAAGCAATGGGACCCGGAATGGGCGGTTCGCCACACATCGTGGTGGTCCATCTATTGCTCAGTTTTGCGACGAGAGAGGAGCCATAACGTAGCCGATTCATCGGGCGTGGCACAGAAGATCAACCGGGAAAGGAACGGAATGATGCTCGCTCAGCCAGGCGGAAAATGGTTTCCGTGGGTGTGGCGCCTTCAGGCGCTGTATTTCGTGATCACGGGCATATGGCCATGTCTCGAGATTCGATCGTTCCAGAAAATCTCCGGCCCCAAGACAGACACCTGGCTGGTGAAGACCGTCGGCGTGCTGGTCGGCGTGATCGGCGGGGTGATTGGGGCGGCCGGCATGCGTCGCCGGATCACGCCGGAGATTGCCGGGCTGGCGGTCGGCTCCAGCGCCGGGCTGGCGGGGATCGACATCTTCTACAGCGGGCGTGGCCGCATCTCCCGGATCTACCTGCTGGACGCGTTAGTCGAAGTGCTCTTCATCGTGGCATGGGCGGTTGGGCTCCGCCGCCAGCGGCGAGTCGTCCCGCATGGTGGCTGATCACCGGCGGCGACTGGACGGTGATCAGCCACCGGTCCCTGGTCCGTCGCTGAAGCAGGATCGGTCGGTGACAGCTATGCATTGCAGAATCCTGATTCCTGGACGGAGCCGGGAGACATCCTGACGAAAACCAGCTCCGGTCTTCATGTCCTGGACCCGGGCAAGTTCTTCGACCGACTATTGCACCGTCCGGTGGATACTCTCCATGGCTGTGAGCGGACCCGGCATTCACCGGGTAGCCACCGATGCGAAGCCGTCAAGAGCGCGGCACGGGCCATGCATACGGCTCAATACCTGACGAGCGGTTCCCGCGGCAAGGAAGGAGCGGAATCATGCGGTTCATCCCCACACGGATTCATGGATATCTCGATTATGCGGGGGGTCTCCTTCTGATCCTCGCACCGTGGCTTTTCGGTTTTGCGGACGGTGGGCCGGAAACGTGGGTTCCCGTCACTCTCGGAATCGGCGCACTCGGCTACAGCCTTTTCACCGATTATGAGCTTGGAATGGTTCGTGTCCTTTCAATGGCCACCCATAACATGCTGGACATTGCCAGTGGCGTCGTGCTCGCGGCATCTCCGTGGGTTCTTGGCTTTGCCGATGAGGTGTGGGTGCCCCATGTGATTTTCGGGCTCCTGGAGATCGGCGCCGGGTTGATGACGCGGACAACCCCTGAAGGCCTCCGGAGCCGTTGAGGTTGATGGATCCAGGTCTTGAGCGGCGAGTTACGGGATACATCGACGCCGCGTCAGACGAAATGGGGGCACCATGGCGACACGTTTGAAGGATGCGGTGGTGGTCATCACCGGGGCGTCGAGTGGCATCGGGCGGGCGACGGCGCTGGCCTTCGCCGCAAAGGGCGCCTCGGTCGTGGTCGCCGCACGGCGAGAAGGCGCGCTGCAAACGCTTGTCGCCGAGATCGCAGGCAAGGGCGGGCTGGCACTCGCGGTGCCAACGGATGTCACCGACGAGCAGGCAGTGCAGCGGCTCGCTGATCAGGCAGTGCAGCGGTTCGGAAAGATCGACGTCTGGGTCAACAATGCGTCCGTGATGCTGTTCGCGCCGTTCACCGACGCTCCCCTGGCGGATTACCGCCGGGTGATGGATGTGAACTTCTTTGGTTATGTGCATGGCGCCCGGGCTGCCCTTGCCGAGTTCCGGAAGCAGGGGCACGGCACGCTCATCAATGTGTCCTCAGTCGTCACGCGGATGCCCCAACCGTACACCAGTGCCTATGTTGCCTCCAAGCACGCGGTGCATGCACTTGGCGAAAGCCTCCGCCAGGAGTTGACGCTCGCCGGTGCGAAGGACATCCATGTGGTGAACGTGTTGCCGGCGGTGATCGATACGCCATTGTTCCAGCATGCCGCCAACTACACCGGAAGACGACCGAGAACCTTTCCCCCGGTCTATCCCGCAAAAAATGTCGCCAATGCCATCGTCCGATCGGCGAACCACCCCAAGCGGGACGTGTATGTCGGCAACGCCGGTCGCCTTCTCAACATGCAGATGAAATTCATGCCGGCGGCGGTTGAGCGAGCGGCCGCCACGATGGTCGACAAGGGCCATCTTGAGGACACCCCGACACCATCGACCTCCGGCAATCTGTTCGAGCCGATGAAGGAGGGCGCCGATGTGAGTGGAGGGTGGAAAGTGGTCAAGTCCTCGCCCATGAAGCAGCTGGCGACCGTCGGCGCGGTTGCGGTACCGCTCGTCGCTGCCGCGCGTCGCATGTCGAAGCGCCATGCCTGACCTTTGTCCGGCCAGGTCCTGTCAGCGGGGTTACCAGTACGGAGCGATGCACCGCGAGCGCTTGCTGCCCGGTAATTGCTGATGGCACCGCCCGTGCATTCTGACGCCGTACCAGTGGTGATGTACGCCGACGCATGCTTTCGGATCACGATCAGGAGAACCGCATGAGCGACTTCCAGGAACAGGACCCCAAGGAAATCGGTGACAAGCCACCATTTCCGGAGCAGGATCAGGCGATACCCGGCGAAGAATCGAAAATGACCCCGCAGCCCAACTTCGGCGCCGATTCCTATCGTGGCTCGGGCAAACTCACCGGCAAGGTCGCGCTGATAACCGGCGGCGATAGCGGGATCGGCCGGGCGGTCGCGCTCGCGTTCGCCCGCGAGGGCGCCGATGTCCTGATCTCCTACCTCAACGAGGATGAGGACGCTCAGGAGACCGTACGGGTGGTCACGGAGTCCGGGCGCAGGGCGATCGCCGTGCCCGGTGACATCCAGGACGAGCAGCATTGCATCTCACTCGTCGAGCGCGCGGTTCAGGATTTCGGGAAGCTCGACATCCTCGTCAACAATGCGGCGTTCCAGACGTCGGTGGATGACATCCACGGGCTCACCTCGGAGGATTGGGACCGCGCGTTCAAGACCAACATCTACGCGATGTTCTATCTCAGCAAGGCGGCGCTCCGGCATCTGCCGGAGGGCGGGACGATCATCAACACGACCTCGATCCAGTCGTACCAGCCCAGCAGTTCGCTGATCCACTACGCCAGCACCAAGGGCGCAATCACGACCTTTACCAAGGCGCTTTCCGAGATCGGGCTCAAGCAGGGCGTCCGGGTCAATGCCGTCGCGCCGGGTCCGGTCTGGACACCCCTGATCACCTCGACGATGCCTGCCGAGCAGCACACGGAGTTTGGCGCCCAGAGTCCGATGGGACGACCCGGACAGCCGGCGGAACTGGCGCCGGCCTACGTCTTCCTCGCCTCGCAGGACTCCAGCTTCATCTCCGGTGAGATCATCGGCGTGACGGGTGGCAGCCCGCTTTCGTAGAGCACGCCGGACAGGGCGTGTCATCAAGCAGGCGCTCCAGACAGCCGTGGAAACCCTTCGTCCCTGCCGTGAGTTTCCTGCAAGAATCGCCTGGCGCCCGTGATAGCCTTGTCCTTACCGCACGGCCGCCCTCCGAACAGGATGGGCGGTCTTGTGCTGGCTGGCGGGATATCCGACCATCCGGGTGTAGCCTGGGTCAACCGCGAGGCCGCCCTCCGAACAGGATGGGCGGTCTTGTGCTGGCTGGCGGGATATCCGACCATCCGGGCGTAGCCTGGGCCAACCGCGAGGACCCGGTACGGTCCATTTTCTTTACGTTCAGAAGGGAAGATTGTGGCGCAGCCAGTACGCGTTGGAGTGATCGGGCTCGGGAGCGTCTCGCGGGTCTACATTCCGCACCTGCAGAGGCTCAATATACCCACGCGGCGTGTCGAGATCGTCGCCGCGAGCGATATCGATCCCGCCCGGCACGAGCATGCCCGACGGACCCATGGTCTCGGCGATACCGCCTTCAGCCCGGACTCGGAGGAGGTCATCGCCCGGAAGGATGTCGACCTTGTCGTGATCCTCGCACCGATGCAGGTGCATGGCTCGCTGACCCGCGCCGCGCTTGAATCCGGCAAGCACGTCCTGGTTGAAAAGCCGCTCTCGATGTCGCTTGACGAAGCCGCTGACCTGGTGGAGCTGAGCAAGCGAAGTCCGGGTTATCTCCTCTGCGCTCCGCACGTCGTCCTCAGCCCGACCTACCAGGCGATGTGGCGACGCATCCATCGGGGAGACATCGGCGAGGTACTCCAAGCCCGTGGGTTCTACGGCTGGGCGGGGCCGAACTGGGGCGAGTGGTATTACCAGCCAGGCGGTGGCTCCATGTTCGATCTTGGGGTCTATAACGTGACGAGCCTGACCGGACTCCTGGGTCCGGTCCAGCGTGTATCCGCGATGAGCGGCGTCGCGATCTCCGAGCGCCAGGTAAACGGCGAGCGGATCGCGGTCGAGAGCCACGACAACGCCCACCTGCTGCTCGACTTTGGCAACGCCAGGTATGCCGTCGTCTCGACCGGATTTACGATCCAGCGCTACCGCAACTCGGGACTCGAGCTGTACGGGACCGAGGGCACGATCCAGATGATCGGCGAGGACTGGGCGCCAAAGGGCTACGAGCTTTGGCAAAACAGTGCCGGCTGCTGGCAGATCTTCGAGGATGGCTCGAACTGGCCGTGGTCGGACGGGATCCGCCACATGATCGACTGCATCGAGTTGGGCACGCCACCGGTGATCACCCCGGAGCACGCCCTTCACGTTCTTGAGATCATGGTCAAGTGCATGGAATCGGGTGAGACGGGGAAGGCGCTCCCGATCGAGAGCTCGTTCACGCCGCCGCGCTTTGACGATGCCGACACGCTCGGCGCCGGCGCCCACCTCGCCCACGACCCGGCCCGCGCGGAATAATCATTCCGTCGGGTTT
>CADCWJ010000573.1 GCA_902806365.1 uncultured Thermomicrobiales bacterium | reverse complement strand
TGCCGTCGCCGAAACACTCATCATCGTTGCCGCAACCGCCACGCTCATCCGGCGTTGGCCATGATCGAAAGCCTTCTCAAACACGCTCTAACATTACAGTTGCGCATTGTGTGGGGCTCTGAATCGATGGGCGACCATGATTCGGAGATCATGGATGGGCGCCTCGATCGAGACGACGCTGGAGCTTTGGGCGTCATCGCTGCGGGACGTGAAGGCGCGGATCAGGCCGTTGTTCACACAAGCGCGGGTGGCGACCTCGGCGGGACTGTTCTTGGATGGCCTGCTCGGGGATGAGCGCCGCAAGACGGGCTGGATGCGGGCGGAAGCGGCAGGCGATCCGGGCCCCTGGCGTCAGCAGGCCCTCCTCGGCCGGGGGCGCTGGGATGCCGATACGCTCCGGGACGTCGTGCGTGCTTACGGGATGGAAACGCTGGCCGATCCGGATGGTGTGCTGGTCCTGGACGAGACGGGCTTCCTGAAGCAGGGCAAGGCATCGTGCGGCGTGGCGCGCCAATATACGGGCTCGGCCGGCAAGGTCACGAACTGCCAGATCGGTGTGTTCGCCGCCTATGTGTCGCGGCATGGCCATGCGTTCATCGACCGCGCTCTCTACTTGCCGAAGAGCTGGACGGACGATCCCACCCGGCTGGCCGCGGCTCACGTGCCACCCGATGCCGCTTTCGCGACCAAGCCCCGCCTTGCCCTTGCGATGATCGAGCGAGCCATCGCGGCGAACGTGCCGTTCGCCTGGGTGGCGGCCGACAGCGTCTACGGCGTGGGCGACATCGAGATGGCGCTGCGTCGCGCTGGCAAAGGCTATGTGCTCGGGGTCAACGCGAACCATCACTTCGGGTCCTGGGGCAGTGGACCGCCGATCAGCGGCACGGCCGAGGCGATCGCGAAGGAGCTCGCCCCGTCTGAATGGAAGCGCCTCTCGGCCGGAGATGGCACCAAGGGAGAGAGGCTCCATGACTGGACGTATTGCGAGTTGGCCGATCTCGAAGCGGCGGAGTACGACGACGCACGCATCGGCCTCTGGACCCGTGGCCTCCTCATCCGCCGCAATATTGCTGACGGAGACCTCGCCTTCTTCACCACCTGGTGTCCGGCCGGGACGAGCGTGGAGGTCCTGGTCAGGGTCGAGGGACACCGCTGGGCGATCGAGGACAGCTTCGAGACCGCCAAGAACGAACTCGGGCTCGCCCACAACGAGACCCGCTCCTGGCATGGCTGGCATCGTCACGTCTCGCTCGTCATGCTGACCTTTGCCGTGATGGCCACCATCCGACATCGTGCGAACGCCGCGCCGCCCCCAAAAAGGAGCCGCAGGGCTCGCAGGTTCCCCTGATCCGCTGGTCGGTCCAGGAGATCCGCCGCATCGCGGTCCGCCTCGCCCAACGCCGCATCCAACCCGCTCACATCATCGCATGGTCGCTCTGGCGACGAGCGCATCAGGCCTCAGCCCAGAAAGCTCACATCCAAACTAAAACGCAACTGTAATGCTAGGTGGCGTTGACAAAGTGGCTTAGCCAGAGGCTAGCGGCTGAGAGCTGGACGAAGCCGAGGAAGCTGTCGGCGGTCTTGTCGTAGCGGGTCGCGACGCGGCGGGCGTTCTTCAGGCGGTTGATGGCGCGTTCGATCCTGTTGCGGAGCGCGTAGATGGCGCGGTCGACTGGGACCTGAACCTTTCGGTTGCGCTTGGTCGGGATCACGGTCTTGCCGCCGCGAGCTTCGATGTCGGTTCGGATCGCGTCGGCGTCGTAGCCCCGATCGGCGACGAGCACCTTCGGGTCAGGTGCGGGCTCGTCCATCAGCGCCTCGTAGCCGCGCACATCGTGGGCTTCGCCGGGCGTGAGCGCTATGCCAAGCACCGGTGCGCCCTGGTGCGATCTCCCGGATGAACTCGGCAAGTGGTCCTTGGTCTACCGGCAGTTCCTACGCTGGACGCGGTCGGGTCTCTGGGATCTCGTGCTGGAGGCCTTGGCCACAAGCCGAGCCTCGCCTGACACGATGCAGATGATCGACTCCACCGTCGTCCGGGCGCACCACCAC
>CADCWJ010000572.1 GCA_902806365.1 uncultured Thermomicrobiales bacterium | reverse complement strand
GGATGGGTGCGGCCAGCAACGCCCGTACGGTTGGATCGGCATTCATGGTGTCCACAATCTCGTTGTAGTTCACGGTTGCTCCTTCGCATCTGGTTGCGATATTGCCGATCCGGCCGCCATTGACGACCAGGGCCGGCGTTGCTGATTGCCACGGCACCATGGCCGCCGCGAAATCCAGCATGCGTCCATGCCTCGAGAAGCGTGATCACGTCTGTCGCTCCTGAAGATATGGATACGAGCGACCGCGGAAACTCATCGGTCGGACCGGTCAGGTGGGCAGATCACCGGGTGGCGGCGCCTGCGGGGGCAGGTGGGGCGGCAGCGTGAAATGCGGATACCGGACGGGGTCGATGAACCCGGTGATCTCGACAATGCGGTCTCCGCGCAGCGTGAGGACGTTGATCGCCGAGAGCGGATAGACCGGGGTATCCGGCTTTTCCTGGTAGCAGGCGAGGGCAAGCTGGCCGTTGGCGGAGGTCGGCAGCATGCGCCAGCGGGTGGCGAAGCACCGCTCACCGATGAAGCGCCCGATATCGGCTCGGCCCTGGAACCACGCCGGCAGCGGCGGCATCGTGAACCGGGCGTCTTCGACCAGCATGTCGAGGAGGGCCGGCACGTCGGCCCGCTCCCAGGCGGCGATGAATGACGACACGAGCTCCCGCTGCCGTTGTTCGCCGAGCTCACGGAGAATCGCCTGCTGGGACTCGCCCCGAACGCGATGCTCCAGTGCGGCGCGGGCCCGCTGGAGCGCGCTGTTGACCGAGGCGACGGTGGTATCCAGCAGGGCGGCGACCTCCCCCGCCGGAAAGGCCAGCACGTCGCGAAGGATCAGGACCGCACGCTGGGCCGCCGGAAGATGCTGCAGCGCCGCGACAAAGGCGAGCTCCACACTTTCGCGCGCCTCGTAGCGGGCGGCCGGGTCGGCGCTGGTGCCGGCCCTGGCCACCAGTGATCCGGGAATCGGTTCTAGCCAGGCCAGCTCGGGGTTGACCTCCCCCACCTGCCAGACGTCATGAAAGGCAGGATGACGGTCCATGGATACGAGCCGCTTCGGGCGCCGCTGGCCGGCCCGTATGCAGGCGTTGGTGGTGATCCGGTAGAGCCAGGTCCGCACGGAGCTGCGTGCCTCGAACCCGGCCAGACCGCGCCACGCTCTCAGGAGCGCGTCCTGCAGCGCGTCTTCGGCGTCCTGGACCGACCCCAGCATGCGGTAGCCATGAACGAGCAACTCGCGACGATGCGGTGCCACCAACTGCTCGAAGGCGGCCTCGTCGCCCGCGCGGGCCGCGGCGACGAGCGCGGCTTCCAATGCCCGGGACCGTGAAGATGGAGTCGGAGTCAACGGAATACGTTCCTGGGAATCACACGCGTCGATGCGGGAAACCGCGCGACGGTCCCCACGCTGGCTGCTGCCGGTGGCCTACCGGTCGGCAATCGGCGTGAACGTCTTGTCGGTCACCCCGATGTACTCGCTCTGGGGCCGGATCAACCGGTTGTGGGCAACCTGCTCCAGCACGTGCGCCGACCATCCGACCGCGCGCGCGACGGCGAATGTCGGCGGGAACATGTCGCCCGGGAGGCCGACCGCGGCGAGCACCGCGGCGGAATAGAACTCGACGTTGGTGTAGAGGCGACGGCCCGGCTTCCGCTCGTCGAGCAGCGCCAGGGCGCGGTCCTCGGTCGTTTTCGACAGCGCGAAGAACTCCGGGGTGCTGGCCGTCTCCGCCATCCCGCGCAGGATCTCGGCGCGCGGATCCTCGGCCTTGTAGACCCGGTGCCCGAAGCCCATCAGGCGTTCTCCGGTATCGAGTGCGTTCGTGAGCCAGGCATCGACGTTGTCGACCGTGCCGATCGCGTTCAGCATGTCGAGCACCTTGGCCGGGGCACCACCGTGGGCGGGGCCCTTGAGCGCGCCGACGGCACCGGTCAGCGCCGAGCTGAGGTCGGAATCGGTCGAGGCGATGACACGGGCCGTGAAGGTCGAGGCGTTCAGCCCGTGATCCATCAGCAGCACGAGGTACGTCTCGAGGGGCTTCCAGTGCCGCTCCTCCGGCTCCGTGCCGAAGAGCTGATACAGATAGTTCTGGGCGGTGTTGAGATCGGCGCGGCCCGGGACCGGCTCTTTCCCCTGGCGGAGCCGGAAGAAGGTCGCGAGAATGGCCGGGAACCGGGCGGCGAGGGCGATCGCCTCGTCCAGGTCAGGCTCGTCATCGAACAGGCCCGTCTCGACGGCGCCGACCAGCGAAACGCCGGTCCGCAGCGCGTCCATCGGATTCGCGTTCTCCGGCAGCGCCCGCAGCCCATCGATCACGGCATCCGGAAGAATGCGGTTCGCGCCGAACTTCTCCTTCAGATCCGCCAGCTCGGCCCGGTTCGGCAGCGTACCGACCCAGAGCAGATGCGCGACCTCCTCAAACGAGGCCTTGCCCGCCAGCTCGTGGATGTCGTAGCCCCGGTAGACAAGCCGCCCTTCCTCGCCGAAGACGTGGCTCAACTCGGTCGACGCCGCGACGACGCCTTCGAGGCCATTGGGCTTTGGGGGTTCCGTCGTCGGGGCGGGGGCGGTCGCGGAGTGGGACATGGGAAGCGATTCTCCTCAAGTAGCGGAGCGCCTGGGCCGGCTACCTGGCTGGGCATGATTTGCGCATCGAGCACGAAGCGGAACAAATCCCTTCGTGCGCGTCGCCCAAGATCATTGCAAGGGGCGCGCCGACGCTGGACACGGGTTTTCGACCGCAATCCTAGCACGGCGCCTCGCGATGCGGAGGTCTTCCAGTTAGGTGCGTCCCCCGCGCAGCCGTATCCAGGCCGATCCGCTGGCGATCGCGACCATCCCGCCGGCCAGCGCGATCGCGAACGTCTCCCGCTCAGGACGCCGGTTGCCCATCGTCGTTGCCGCTTCTGGCGGAGATGAATCGGACGGTCGCTCACCCGCGGGCGCCATTGCGGTGGTCGCTCCGGGCTCGGCGGCTGACCGGGAGGGTGCGCCCCATTTCCAGCGGGCATCCATGTCGGTGATCAGCGTCCTTGCGTCCGTCCACCGCTCATCCCTGATCCGGACCCCGGTCTCGTCGTACGCCAGCCCCGATCCGAGAATCGCCACGATCACGGTGTTCCTGCCCCGGTTGGCGGTGCGCGCGAGCACCACGCAACCTCCGGCGGCATCGGTCGAACCGGTCTTTGCCCCGGTCACCCCGAGCTGACCGGCAAGCTCGTTGGTCGAGAGCCCGCCATACTCCCGTTGTTCCAGCCCGACCGAGAGAAACCCGTAGTCGGCCTGGGCGAGCATGCCGGCCAGAAGCGCATCTTCCTGGGCCACATGGAACAGCCGCGCGATGTCGTGCGCCGTCGACCAAGCGTCGGCGTCATCCTCGCCAACCGGATTGGCGAACCGGGTATCGTCCAGCCCAAGCCCGGCCGCCCGCTCGTTCATGGCATCGACGAACGCCGCTACCGCGCTCTGCGGATCGTCGGTCCCACCAAGCTCGGCGCCGACATCGCGGGCAAGTGCCAGGGCGGCATCGCCCGCCGATGGCACCAGCACGTCCGTCAGCAACTGCTCGACGGTAAGAATATCTCCGACCTGGAGCCACATCGTGGAGTAACCCGCCGGCACCATGTCCGCCTCGGCGATCACCACCTCGGCGTCCCGCGTTCGATGGTCGAGCGTCACCAGTGCCGTCATGATCTTCGCCAGGCTGCCCATGGCGCGTCGCTCGTCAGCATCGACATCGTAGATCGTCTCGCCTGTCGCGACGTCGTAGGCAAACACGCTCGCGGCCGTCACCTCCGGCGCGTCGAGGGGCTTCGCGGCGGCGACCGCTGGACATGCCAGGACGAGCACCAGCGCGATCAGCAGGGGCAGCGGCCTTGCCCGGTCGCTGCTCGCGCTCCAGAGCCAGGATGTCACCGAACCCGTCCTTCCCCACCCCGCGATCGCCGGGCCGTTCCCGTTCCCGTCTCCGCTGCCGATCCGGCGACCATCGCGTCCCGCCCACGCTCGGCAACCCTGCTCGTTTCACCCCGCCATCGAACCCCTCATTCGGGCACGCGACGGAATCGGCTTCGAACCTGTGCCATATTGACACACAACAGGCTGCCTGATACAGTACGTACACCTCAGCCTTCCCTTTTACTGAGGAGACCAGAAGCGGTCGCGGGGCCCATCCCTCCGCGATCGCGCGCTGGTCCTTCTGCGTTCCGGCAAGGTGGAGACCCGGTTCGATGCCGATCGACTCCCCCTCCCGACCTGCACTCACCAGCGACGCCGCGCGCGTCGCCGCGTTCTACGCGAACCAGACCCGATGGCTCCTCCGGCACGCCACGGGCACCACCGTGACTGCGGCCCCGGCCCGCGTCTGGACCGGACTTGGGCTGACCGCCGCTCGCACCGGGAGCACCGGCGTCCTGATCGTCGACCCGGATCACCGTCCCGATCCCGCGACGCTCGATCGCGGCCTCGAGTTTCTCCGCGATACCGATTCCGGCGATGTGCTGATCTGGTCGGTGAACGACGATCCGGAACTCGAGCTTCGCTTTCTGAGCCGGGGCTGCACCGATTCGTTCCGCCCGCGCTGGATGTGGCGCGAGTTGCCGGCAAGATTCCCGGCTACTTCGAATGAGCCGCCGGACGGCGTCACCATCCGCGTCGTTGCTGCATCCGACCGGGACGCGATCGCCGCCGCGACCACGATCCCGTATGTCTCACCGGATCAGAGCCAGACCACGATCGACCTCGCCACCCTTCCGGAAGATGCCCGCCAGGTGTGGCTCCTGATGGCACGGGAGCAACGACCGGGCGCCGAGGGGCCGGTGATCGGACTCGCCGCGGTCAACTTCTCCAGTCACAACGGCGTTCCGGTTGCCGGGCTCTTCAATCTCGGGGTCGATCCGGGCCAGCGCAGGCGGGGCGTCGGCACCGCACTGACATGGGCGTCGTGCGAGCTCGCGGCCGGACAAGGCGCGATCGGGTTGGGCCTCAACGCGACGCCGGACGGCGAGCGAATCTATCGCGCGCTCGGGTTCACCGATTGTGGCTCCGGCCAGACCTGGTACCTGACCAGCGCGCGTCTCCGACGGCCGCCAACCGGACTGGAGGTCGCCTGGGCCGAGCGACTCGGACGCGGCGACCTCGCCGAACTTCCGGCACCTGTTCCCGGTCTCGCGATGCCGAATGGCGAGACACCCCTCGCCTTTGCCGCCCGCTTCGGCCAAGCCGGGGCCGCCCGCTGGCTGATCGGCCATGGCATGGAGCGGGAGATTTTTCCGCTCTGGCGGCTGGGGATGCGCGACGAGGCAAGGGCGTTGATGGCCTATCCGCGCTATCGCGACGCGAGGCGTCCTCCCGAGCTCACGACACCCTTGCACGAAGCCATTCACGCGGGCGACGAGGACCTTGCGCGGGAACTGATCGAAGCGGGCGCCGATCTCACGATCCGGGATGCGCAGCACCAGAGCACCGCGCTGGGATGGGCAAACGCGCTGGGGCGGACCGAAATCGCGACCTTAATCGGAGAGGCCGGCGGGACGCGCTAGCCTGACATGCCCGGCGCGTCCGGTCCGATCGACCGCACGCGCTCCCGGAGCCATGTCGCGAAGTCGCCCGTCGCCTCCTCCAGCGATCCCTCACGCTCGGCCACCGCTACCAACCTGTCGGCTATCTCGAACCGATCGCCAATGTAGGCAAGGTCGTTGAGCCTCAGGAACGCCAGCAACGAATAGAGCGCGGTTCGCTTGTTTCCATCGAGAAAGGGCTGATTCTGGGAGATACCGACCGCAAGCACAGATGCCTGTGCAACGATATCGGCGCCTCCGTAATAGGCAGCAGCCTGGGCTCGTTGAATCGCCGACTCCAGGAGATCTTCGGATCGCAGCGGCGCCGGTGCCCACCCCATCCCTTCCATCATTCGCCGATGCAAGGCAATCACTTCTGGCGTGGTCAGATAGCGAACATCCATGCGGTCTCGTTCCATCCCAACTGACGGGCGCTACCGCTCGGCAAGGTACTCGAAGACATCCTTGTAATCGACAAACAGGTCATCGGCGATCTTTTGGAGCTTCGGATCCAGCACTGGAACGGTTTCCATCCTCGTCGGAGTGAAGGCGATCTCGTCACCCTCGCTGAGGTGATAGTGCTCCATCTCGTGGCGCGGGATGGTGACGACGAAGCTG
>CADCWJ010000571.1 GCA_902806365.1 uncultured Thermomicrobiales bacterium | reverse complement strand
GGAGCGTGAAGAGATCGCTCAGCGCTTCGATCGGATGATCGAACGAGGTCAGCCCGTTGAGGACCGGGACGCTGGCACCGGCGGCGAGATCGACCAGGTCCTGACGATGCTCGACCCGAACCGCGATCCCGTCGACATAGCGGCTGAAGACCTCGGCGGTGTCGCGGATCGTCTCGCCGCGCCGGAGCTGCAGATCCTGAATCCCGAGAAAGATCGCCTGCCCGCCGAGCTGCTCCATCCCCGCCTGCAGTGCAGTACGGGTGCGCGTGCTCGGATGCTGGAAGATCAAACCGAGCGTTTTTCCGCCCAGCCAGGAATGCGCCTGGTGATCCGCCCGCAGCCGCTTGAGCGCGGCGGCGGTGTCCAGCATCGTGACGATCTCGGCGGGAGTGAGATCGGTGTCGGCGAGGAGATCGCGGCCGTGCAGCGCCGGGTCGAGGGGCAGCATGTCCCCCGCCTGATCGATGGCGGGCGATTCCCCCACCGACGCCCCCCCGGCAGCCGGTCGCGGTTCCATGTCGAGCGGCCGTTCGGTCAGCACAGCGTATGCACCAGCAGCGCCTTGTGCACGTGGAGCCGGTTCTCGGCCTGCTCGAAGATGATCGATTGCGGTCCGTCGGCGACTTCGGCCGAGACCTCCTCGTCGCGGTGCATCGGCAGGTCATGCATGAACACCGCCGACGGCTTGGCGAGTGCCATGATCCCCGGCGTGACCTTGTAGGGCGCGAGCTGGACGGCCCGCGCCGCGCCATCGAGCTGGCCCATGCTGACGTGGACGTCGGTGTAGACGGCGTCGGCCCCCGCGACAGCGGCACGGGGATCGTCGGTGACGGTGATCGTCGCGCCGTTGTGCCCCGCGAGCCATTGCGCGTGATTGACGACATCCGACGCGATCCGGTGCGCGGGTGGCCCAGCGACGGTCATGCTCACGCCCATCGCGGCGCAGGAGAGCATCAGGGAAACCGCGACGTTGTTGCCATCGCCGAGATAGGCCACCTTGAGCCCTTCCAGCGTCCCGAAGGTTTCCTGGAGGGTCAGCAGGTCGGCCAGCGCCTGCAGCGGGTGGCACTTGTTCGACAACCCGTTCATGACCGGGATCGAGGCGGAGCTCGCCAGCGTAACCAGATCGTTGTGGTCGGCGACCCGGGCCACCAGGCCGTCGACGTACCGGCTCAGGATTTGAGCGGTGTCGGCGATCGTCTCGCCTCGCTTCATCTGCAGGTCGTTCACGCCCAGGAAGATCGCCTGCCCGCCGAGCTGGGCCATGCCCGCCTCGAACGAGACGCGGGTGCGGGTGCTCGGGTGCTGAAAGATCAACCCGAGTGTCTTCCCGGCAAGATAGGCGTGCGGCTGACCGCTCCGCCAGAGCCGCTTGATCCGGGCGGCGGTGGCGAGCACCTCGCCGATCTCGTCCGGCGTGAGGTCGGTATCGACCAGCAGGTGGCGGCCGCGCAGGCGGGTGCTGACGCTGAACGAGGGCAGCGTCGTCAGCTGCGGTCCACCCAGCACGACCGTGCGGTCGAGCGCGGAGCCGGCAAGAACCTGGCTGACCGATGGCATCGAATGCAGGACCGGTGTTTCGGTCGTAATGGGTGCCGGGGACGCCTTGGCGGCGGGCATGCTGGACATCGGGTGCTCCCTTCGGAATCGGCTCTCAACACGGTGAGGACGCCGGACCTCCACATTCCCGCGAATGGAAAGCGAAGGACCGAAGGGGCGAGAGGCGTCTCTCGCGGTACCACCCTTCTTGCGCGAATCCGGCCCGACAGGCAGCGGCATTCGCGAATCTCTCGGCTGTTCGTTCCATGGGAGCCACCCATCCGGGCCTACTTGAGCGATCCGGTTTTCCGGATGTCTTTCTTCGGCCGGCCGCTCCGGGGTGCGTTCCGAGGCATTACGCCTGTCCTGGGCTCTCACCATCCCCAGGTCGCTGCGGCGGGTTTGCGTCGTACTGATCCCTGTCATCGCGGGAATGAAAACCTG
>CADCWJ010000570.1 GCA_902806365.1 uncultured Thermomicrobiales bacterium | reverse complement strand
CTGTCACGACGCATCGCCCGGGACACCACCGGAACAAGCGAACGGGCAACCGCGCTCGCCAACCCTGCCATCATCGCCGCCGAGGTGATCTTCTGGGCGGTGTTCCTGCTCTTCCTGGGTTACCGCCTGATCAACCCAGACTCCTACCACCCGGTGTGGGGCGGCGAGAAGCCGATGGAGTTTGCCCATATCAACGCGATCCTGCGGAGTGCCCACTTCCCGCCGGTCGATCCCTGGTACGCCGACGGCTACCTCAATTACTACTACTACGGTGCCTATCTCGTCGCGTTCATGATCAAGCTGACGGGTATCCCGAGCGAGATCGCCTTCAATCTCGCGCAGCCGACCTTCGCCGCCCTGCTCGCGACCGCGGCCTTCAGCGTCGGGGCGGCGCTGGCGCGACGGGCGTCCCGCTCACAGGTGATCGTGATCGGGGGCGGACTGCTGGCGACGGTCCTGATGAGCCTGTCCGGCAACCTGATCGTCGCCGCCCGGTTGCTCGCCTCGTTCCGCACGCCGGCCCCACCACTGGATTCATTTGGCTATTGGTTCTGGGACCCAACACGCGTGCCGGCCGCCAAACCGATCTACAGCATCACCGAGTTCCCCTATTTCTCCGCGACCTACGCCGACCTCCACGCCCACGTCATCGCTCTGCCGATCACCGTTCTCATCGTTGCCCTCGCCTATGCTCTGGTGCTCGATAGGCGCGCCGTGGCGATCGTCGCGACGGCACCGCGGCGATCGCTCCGGGCGTCCCTGCCCCTGATCTCGCGATTCGCCCTGTTGGCTCTGGCCCTTGGGACGCTGTTCATGACCAATGCCTGGGACGTCCCTACCTTCGCCGCGATCACGGCCGTCGGGATCCTCATGGCTTCCCGTGGGTTTTCGCACCTGTGGAAGAGACTGGCGGGGACGGCTGCGGCAGTCGCCGGAGTGGTTGTCGTCGCCTACATTGTCGCACTGCCGTTCATCCGGAGTTATGTCACGATTGTCAGTGAGCTGGCGACCACGCGAGATCAGAGCCTTCTTCTGGCCGTCGAGTCTCACTTCGGCGTGTTTCTCCTGATCGTGCCGTTCGGGCTCTGTGCCCTGCTCTACCGGCGAGCCGGGAGCGCATCCCTCGTGTTCGATCCGGTCTTGTGGGCGGCGCTCCTGATCACGGCGTTGCTGGTCCGCTGGTATGGCGTGGGACGTGATCCGGACATCGTGAGATGGGCTGACAACGCGACGATCGCCATCGTCGTCGGCATGATCCTGCTTGCCGCCTGGCGCGGGTTCGCCGGACATGGAGAAGTCGGGCTGCCCCTGGCGATTCTCCGGGCCGGCGCGATCGTGGTCTGGACCATCACTGTCTGGACCCTTACAGCGGAACGCCCGGTGCTGGCGCTGTTCCTCGGGGG
>CADCWJ010000569.1 GCA_902806365.1 uncultured Thermomicrobiales bacterium | reverse complement strand
AGGAGCGGGAGCATGCTGCCTTCGGGTTCCGTTTGCCCCCGCTGGACGAGCGGTTCGCGCTGTTCGAGGAGGGCGTCCAGGTCGTCAAGGCGCTGACGCGCGCCACCGAGCCGGTCACCTGGTCGGGAACCCACTTCCGGCTCGACGCCGCGCTGCTGCAGCCACGGTCGCCGCGCTCGGACGGCCCGCCGGTCGTGATCGGCGGGAACGGTCCGAAGCGGACCCTGCCCCTGGCCGCGCGTTACGGCGACGAGTGGAACGCGGTGTTCCTGACGCTCGATCAGTTCCGCGAGCGCTGCACCCGCCTCGATGAGCTGCTTGCGGCGGAAGGGCGGGCGTCCGGGTCGCTGAAGCGGACGCTGATGACACGCGGGATGATCGGCCACGACGAAGCCGACCTGCTCAAGAGATCGAGCGCCGAGCAACTGGCCCAACTGCGGGAGCGGGGTGCGGTGATCGGCTCGCCGAACCAGATCGTCGACCATCTGGGACGCCTCAGGGAAGGCGGCGTGCAGGGTGTGATGCTGCAGTGGACCGATCTCGACGACCTGTCAGGGCTGGAGCTGATCGCGTCGCGGGTGCTGCCGCAATTGTGAGCTGATTGGCGCCTGTGGCGTCACGTTCGCAAGGACAACCGCGGGAGGCCTCAATGGCCTCCCCTACGAATGCCGCTTGCTGGCCAGGCGCCAGGCGCACTCTCACCGGATCGCCGGCCCACGCGCGGGGACAGAGCGAGGGCCATGGCAATGCTGCCATGGCCCTCGTCGGGAAAGGGGGTTGGGGAAGGGAAACAGGGGAGTGGCTCAGAGCGCTGGCGCCTCGATATCGACCGGTTCGTCGAACCCGAAAAAGCTGACGGTGCGAACGACATCGTCGCTCTCGGTCGCGACAAGGGGACCGGCGATCTCGATCTCGACGATCCGGTTTTGCCCATCGACCCAGACAAGCAGGTCGACTGGCTCGGAGGAAATCTCGGCCGGCAGCTCGACCGCTCCGCCGCCGAGCCGTTCGGCGCTGGCGGCGAAATCGATCGTGCCGGCGACGCGCGTCGTTGCGGCGCCGTCGATGTCTTCGGTTCCCTCGATCCGGGCGTCCTGGATGACGCCGATCGAGGAGAGGATAAGGGTATCGGGGTTGATGAGGGCGACCGCCTGTTCGGATCCTTCAAGCTCGATCCACTCGCCATTGGAGAGCGGATCCTGGATGTAAGCCCGCCCATCGACCCCGACCGCGGTCAGCTCGATCGATCCAAAGGGCAATCCGACGGCGACCGTGGCAGTGAAGTCGAACGGCCGCCGGACGGCACCGGTGATTGTCTCGACCTCGAGGCCCTGGAGAATCGTGCTCTGACCGCGGGTGGTCGCGATCTCGAACTGAAAGGTGTCAAGGCCGGCCATCGCCGCCGCGGCGTCCCGGAGCAGTGACGTCGCTTCCGGTTCGCCGGTAAGCCCGTCGACGACCGGTGACGCTTCCGGTGAGGCTTCTGGGCTGGCCGACGGGGTTGCTGGTGGCGTCGCCTGACCGGCGATCACCGACAGCGGCCCCTGCCCGGCGGTGGCGGCGAGGCCGCCGGAGGCCACGAGCACGAGTTGCCGCCGGCTCAAGTGGGGCCTGCGCATGCTGATCAGGGGGTGGACCCAGCGATCATCCGCATCTGGGCGATTCGCCATGGACGGTTATTCCTTCTCCATCTATCCAGACATTGTCATTCGTGATCCGCCAGAACGTTTCGGTGCCATGTTCCCGGTGGTCAACAGGATCAAGACTACGAGACAAACCTGAGCATTGGGTGAATACGGTATGGCGTCTTCGTCACGACTTTGTGTCGCGCTCACCGCGCTGCCGAGGGCTGGTCGTCACCAGCGTGTCCGCACCGGTTCGGATGGTCAACGCTTCATTCTGGATCCGCCCCGCGCCGAGACGCGATGCCGGGCGGCGCATCACGCAGCCGCGCCATCAAAGGGAATCGGGCGAATGTAGCCAATGGAATCGGGGGGAGGAACACCCGGCACGAGCACGTGGGCAAGTCATCGCTGCCCTGCCGTTGGCGTTCCCCACGATATTTGTTAGGCTTTTCACAAAGGGCCGATGCCGCTCCGGCGGGGCGCGGCGACAGCGTGACATCGGTGTACTACCTGTGCCACAGAGGCAGCACATGAGCCCGGTTCGTCATGAGGATGATTTCCGAAGCCGCGAGATCGAGAGCTGGGACTCGTGGGTCGAGGAGGCGATCGAGGAGGCACGCCAGCGCGGTGAGTTCGACGATCTGCCGGGCCAGGGCAAGCCGCTCAAGATCGAGACCAACGCCTACGCGCCGGAGCTGAACCTTGCCCTTTCGGCGCTGAAGAGCGCCGGCTACGCGCCAACCTGGATGGAGCTCGACCGTCAGATCACCACCGGCCGGGCCGAGCTCGACGCCTTCCTGGAGCGCTCGGCGAGCTACCTTTGCTCGCTTCGCGAGTCGCTGATGACGCATGACGGGCGCGGGCCCCGGCCCGCGCCGAAGGAGCCAGACGAACGCACGCTTGTCGGTCGACTCCGCGCGTTCTGGCGCTCCCTTGTCAACCTGCTCGACTTCGCGTCGGACCTGGCCGACGAGCCACTCCGCCAGGCACCGGAACCGACGCTCGCCGACCTGCCCGTAATCCGGTCGCGCATGCGCGCGCAGTACCTGGAGCAGGCCGCCGCGCTCGACAAGCTGGTGATGGAGTTCCATGGCGCGCTGCCCCGCGCGCTGTGGCACTTGGAGCGGACCCGGCTGGGCCCGGAGGCGGCGGTCCGCCGCTTCGACGCCCGCATGGACCGCGCATGGCACGGCCCGGATGAATGCCTGGAGACGACGTAGGGGCAACCCTGTGTGGTTGCCCTGGCAGGGTCGTTTGCGGCGCGTTTGGAAATGGATCGCCCGCCGCATCAACGGCCGCACGGATCGTGCGGCGTGCCCCTTGGGGGCCGGGTGACAATGCACATCGGTGCCATATGGTGCTCGGGCACACGCCGCACGTCCGGCGAGGCCACCGCGTCAACGCATCAGGCGGGCACACACCAGCCGAAATCGCGGATTATGGCTAGACTGATGCCATCATCGACGCAGCACGCGCGGGACCCTCGGCGGCCATTGGCCGCTCCGCCTTGGGAGGTGCCACACCGGGAACGACCCGTTACACCATCCGTCACACGATCCGTTTCGGCGCGGCTGGATCAGGGCTATCCATTGGAGGAGTGAGCATGAAAGACCAGGCCATCAACGAGCTCGTCGATCAGTTGCGGGATGGCGCGATCAGCCGCCGGACGTTCACGACGCGTGCGGCCGCGGCCGGCGTCTCGGCGGCGGCAGCGGGTATCCTCTCGCGGCATGCGGCAGCGCACCAGGCTTCGCCCGAAGCGACACCGGGCGCAACCCCGGTCGGCACCCCAGGGGCCACCCCTGAGGCGTCTCCCGTTGCCGGGGGAGGGATCCGCTCGGTCACGCGCGAGGAGTACAACGCGGCGCTGCGCGAGGAGTTCCAGTTCGAGGAGGCGGCCTCTCCGGGCGGGCAGGTGGTCAACGTCGACACGAGTGACATCACCACCCTCAACCCGACTTTGGTCGTCGACGTTTTCTCTGGCCTGATCACCGGGTTCGTTTTCCAGGGGCTTGTTGGCGGCAGTCCGATCGATGGCGCGCTCGTTCCCGAGTTGGCCGACTACTGGGAAGTTGCGGACGACGGCGTCACCTATACCTTTCATCTGAATCCCAATGCCACGTGGCACGACGGGCGGCCGGTGACCGCCGACGACGTGATCTTCACCTTCGACTCGGTCATCGCCGAAGAGAGTCTCAGCGTGCGCCGCTCCAGCGTCGTCAACGCGCTGAAGTCGCACACGAAGATCGACGACCACACCGTCCAGCTTGTCGCGGTCGACAAGCTCGCCAACTTCGTCGCCGACACCGCCGGGCAGTTCGGGATCCTGCCGAAGCACATCTGGGAAGGTATCCCGTTCGCCGAGTGGGGAACCGCCGCCGGCTCGACCGGCGACGACCCCACGCAGGTGATTGGCTCCGGACCGTTCCGCTTCGTCGAATGGGTCCGCGGAGATCACGTCACGCTCGCGCGCAATTCCGACTTCTGGGACGCCCAGAACACGCCGATCATTGACGAGTTCATCTATCGTGTCGTCGCCGACCCCTCGACAGCGGTGCAGACGCTAGTGACCGGCGAGAGTGACATTACCGACATACCACCGACACAGACCGAGACGCTGCGGACCTCGAACCCGGAACTGAACATCGTCGATTACGACACCTTCAGCTTCACCTATTACGAGTTCAACCTCGACCCGGCCAACGATCTTCCGTTCCTCGATGTCCGGGTGCGACAGGCGCTGATGTATGCGCTCGACCGCGACCTCATCGTCGACACCATATACCAGGGGCTGGCGACACGAGCCGACGGCACCCAGCCCGTGCTT
>CADCWJ010000568.1 GCA_902806365.1 uncultured Thermomicrobiales bacterium | reverse complement strand
CTGGGGCGGGATGATTTCGGGCGCGATGTCTTCTCGCGCATCCTCTACGGCACTCGCGTCGCGCTCCTGATCGGCGTCCTCTCGGTGCTCCTCGGGGGTGTGCTGGGGACCACGATCGGGATCGTGGCCGGGTACTTCGGAGGCAAGCTCGACACGCTGCTGATGCGCCTCGTCGATGTATTGCTCTCGTTCCCGGACCTGATCACGGGACTCCTGGTGATGGCGGTTCTTGGCTCCGGTCAAATCAAGCTGATCATCGCGATCGGCCTGACGATCGCTCCCCGCTTCGCCCGAATCGCCTATGGGCCGACCCTCGCGCTCAAGGAGAAGGAGTTCGTCGAGGCGGCCCGCGCGCTCGGGCAGCGCAGCCGGGTGATCCTGACCAGGCACATCCTGCCGAACGTCGGTGGCGAGCTGCTGGTACTGGCCAGCCTGTGGACGGCCTCGGCGATCCGGCTCGAAGCGAGCCTCAGCTTCATCGGGCTCGGGGTCAGGCCGCCGACGCCGACCTGGGGCCAGATGATTCGGGACGGATCGCGCTATCTGGCCGACAACCCGTTGCTCAGCCTGGCGCCGGGCATTGCACTGCTGATCACGGTGTTTGCGTTCAACCTCGTCGGCGACGGTCTCCGCGACGTGCTCGACCCCCGTTCGCGGTAAGGTCCTGAGCGAACTTGCAGACGCCGTTCCGGCCACACACGACCTGCCCCCAACGAACAGGACGAGGTGATATGGCACTTTCCAGCTCGGTAGTCGTGATCGGTGGCGGGATCAGCGGCACCGCCGCGGCCTTTGAGCTAGCCCGGCGGGGGGTCAGCGTGACACTCCTGGAGCGCGGGGAGCTGGCAAGCATGGCCTCGGGCTGGACCCTCGCCGGCGTCCGCCAGTCCGGGCGTCACCCGGCCGAGCTGCCACTGGCGAGCGCGGCGGTAACGCGATGGGCCGGGCTCGCCGACGAACTCGACGCCGATGTCGAATACCGGCGGGAGGGCAATCTCCGGATCGCCCTGAACGAGACCGACGTGCCGACCATCCGCGAGGTCGTGGCGACCGGCAACGCGGCAGGCATCGCGATGTTGTATCTTGACGGCGCCGACGCTGTCCGGGAGGTTGCGCCAGCCCTAACCGGAGACCTCGCCGGAGCATTATTCTGCCCGACGGACGGCCACGCGAACCCGCACCTGACGGTCGCCGCGTACGCCGCGGCCGCGCGCCGCGAAGGGGCGACCCTCCGCACCGGAATCGCGGTGACGGCGATCCAGACCGAAGGATCACGAGTCGTCGGAGTGATGACGACGGAGGGCGCGATCGCCTGCGAGCGGGTCGTGCTCGCGGCCGGTGTCTACACTCCCTATCTGCTCGATCCGCTCGGCATCCGCCTGCCGCTGAGCGTCGTCCACGTCCCGGCGGTCCAGACCGTGCCGCTGCCTCGCATGCTCGGCCAGGTGCTGGGCGTGGCCAGCGGTGGGTTTGCGGGCCGGCAGGAGGTCTCGGGCCGGTTCCGCCTGACCGGGTTCTCGAACCCGTGGAACGAAACCTGGCACGACGACGACAACGTGCGCCCGACGACGGATCAGGTGCGTGACACCATCGAATGGGCGACGCGGCTCGTCCCGGCCATCCGGCAAGCGCGGGTCGCCCTAGTCTGGGGCGGCCTGATCGACAAGACGCCGGATGCCCTGCCAGTCATCGAGCGGACGCCTGAGATCGACGGGCTGATCGTTGCGGCCGGCTTCAGCGGGCATGGCTTCTGCCTCGGTCCGGTGACCGGCGAGATCCTGGCCGACCTGGCGACGACCGGCACCACGGCATACCCGATCGCGCCATTTAATCGCGCCCGGCTCAACAGTGCTCACACGCCAGAGGCAGTGGCCTCAGCGGTGACATTACACGGGTAGCCCAGACGCGATATTCCCCCTGTTCGATTACCGGTTAACCCTCCTGCCTGGAACCTGGGCCAGTCG
>CADCWJ010000567.1 GCA_902806365.1 uncultured Thermomicrobiales bacterium | reverse complement strand
CGCTGATCCTGTTCCTGGCGTTCGTGGCCATGGCATCGACACCGCAGACAGAGATCCGGATCGCGGCGACCGGGCTGGCCGCTGGGATCATCATTGACGCGACGGTGATCCGGGCGTTTCTGGTGCCGGCCCTGATCTCACTGATGGGCCGGTGGAACTGGTGGCTGCCGGGCTGGCTGGGGTGGATCGCATCCAGCCCGATGAAGGTTACGGCAGAGTCGGCTGGGAAGCCGAGTGGTGACGCAGCGGCAGTCGGAGGCACCGCAGACTAAGTGCCGTCTGCTGGGCCAAAGGCGTTAAACTCCAGGCGCGCGTCCCAATCTCGGCCCCGGCGCCTGGCCTGCACGGGAGATGGGCGGCCCCGCGTCCGATGCCGTCGGTGACGAAAGCAGGCCTCCCCCTTGCCCTGATCGGTCTCGCAAATGCCTGGCGCCTGGAGGAAGCATGGTCAGAGGCAAGGACTCCCCACGGTTGCGGACCACGAATTCCGCGCCGGGAATGATCAGAAGGGGAACACGTGTCCTTGTGGTCGAGGACGATCCATCCATCTCGCGTTTGCTGCAGCTCGAGCTGGCGCATCGCGGGTTGGATGTGTACCCGGTCGCGAACGGTCGCGCCGCACTCGAAGCCGTCGCCGCGCTCCACCCGGATGTCATGATCCTCGACATTCTCCTGCCGGGGCTGGACGGCGAAGGTGTGCTGCGGACACTTCGAGCCGGGGGATCGTCCCTCCCGGTGATCATGCTGACCGCGCGCGACGGAGTGAGTGACAAGATCCGAAACCTGCGCACCGGCGCCGATGACTACCTTACAAAGCCATTCGATATCGACGAGTTGGTGGCCCGGATCGGGACGATCCTGCGCCGCGCGGCCCCGGTCGAGGTAGTCCGGATCGGTGATCTTGAGGTCAACCTCGCCACGCACTCGGTCTGGCGCGGTGGCGTGCCGATCGAGCTGACGGCGCGCGAGTATGACCTCCTGACCTTTCTGGCAATCAACGCGCCGCAGGTCATGTCGCGCAACCTGATCCTCGACCGGGTCTGGGACTCGCCGGATGTCGACCCCAACGTGGTCGATGTTTACATCGGGTATCTCCGCCGGAAGATCGACCGGTTGGGGCCGTCGCCGCTGATCCGGACCGTGCGCGGCGTTGG
>CADCWJ010000566.1 GCA_902806365.1 uncultured Thermomicrobiales bacterium | reverse complement strand
GTACCGCGATCTGCTTGCCGAGGTGCGTCCGGACTGGTCCGATGTCGAGAGCCCATGCGTAGGGAACCCGCACGGCGTCTGGATTGAAGACCGTCTACTGCAGGTCGAGACCCTCCGCTTCGCGCATCACGCAACGGTGCTCCTCGATCACCTTCGTTCCAGAGCCCATTCCGCCTCCCTGCTAGAGATAGGCGCAGGGATGGGCGGACAAGCGATCCAGTTCCTGAAGTTGGGATCCGACATCGTCTCGCATTACAGCATTGTTGATCTTCCGGAGGTCGGTTGCCTGTCGGCCTATTGCCTGATGGGGGCCATCGGTGAAGACCGCGTCAACCTCTTCGGGGAGGAGGGGCGCCACGCTCCAGACGCGAGGGTCGACGTGCTGCCACATTGGCGGATCTCTGACACAGCGGACAATGATATTGACCTCGTCTTCAACGCCTACTCCTTCTCCGAGATGGATTCGGTTAGCGCGGACTTTTATCTGCGCGAGATTGAGCGGATCTGCAGGAGATCGTTTTTCCATGTGAACCACGAGACTCGGTTTGAGTACCATCAGCCCGATGGCACGACTTCGAAAAATCGTCTTGGGTCGGAGATGGTGCCCGACCCCACCAAGTTCGCGCTGATTCAGCGTACGCCCCGTCGGTTCGTTCGGAACGAGTTGCGCCAGAACAAGGCGTTCGAATACCTCTACGAGCGACGGACCCAGACGGCGGGCTTCTGACGGGTAACCGGCCGCTGCTAGGAGCGCTCTCCGATGAGGCGGGCCGGAACACCGGCGACGACCGAGTTGCTGGGAACCGCGCCCGTCACGACGGCGCCGGCAGCCACCACGGCACCACTCCCGATCGTGACGCCGGCCAAGACCCGGACCCCGGCCCCAATCCAGCAGTCGTCCTGGATGATGATAGGGGCGCGGGTGACGCCCTGCTCCCTGATCGGCGTTCCAGGAGCGAACTCGTGGTTCTCCGAGTGGAGCGAGACGAACTGGCCCATCATCACACGAGCGCCGATCCTCACATCCCCCGCCGCTCCCACGTAGCAGTACTCGGCTAGGGATGATCCCGGCCCGAGCCGGAAGTCGCCACCGGCGTGGCGGATGCCGGAGGCCAACTCAATAACGGATCCCTTGCCGATCACGCAGCTGGGCCCGATCACCAGCGCTCCGCCTCCTCGTGCGTAGAGGACGGCCCCGTCCTCGAGCAGCGCGCCGCGCCCGATCGTGATGTGGCGTCGGCCCTGCAACCGAACCCGACGGCCGCAGAGAAAGGGGTCAATCGAGACCGAGCCGACCGACCTGATGGTGCCCCGGATCAGCTCGACGCCCGCGTTGCCGGCGATCGCGAACAGGTCCAGGACGGGGATGCGCTCGTCGATCTCGCTGTTGGGCCGTACCTTCCTCGCCACTTGCCGCAGACCTGTTCGCAGCGCGCCGCCTATCCCGTCGCTCATCAGGAGCGACGGAGGAAGACGTAGATGAACGGGGCCATCTTCTC
>CADCWJ010000565.1 GCA_902806365.1 uncultured Thermomicrobiales bacterium | reverse complement strand
TCGATGTCCCAGGCGTGAGGATCGGTCATGCGACAGATCACGACGCCCGGACCGGATGCACGGTCGTCCTCTTCGAACGGCCGACGCTTGCCGCGGTCGAAGTGCGCGGCGCGGCGCCGGGCACCAGGGAGCTCGATTTGCTCGGTCCGGGGAGAATGGTCCAGCGGGCTGACGCGATCCTGCTCACTGGCGGAAGCGCCTTCGGGTTGAGCGCAGCGGACGGCGTCGTGCGCGCGCTCGCGGAGACCGGTCGGGGCTTCCCAACCGCCGCCGGCCCGGTACCGATCGTGCCCGCCGCGGTGATCTTCGATCTTGCCGTGGGAACCGCGACGGCGCCGGACGCCGGGTTCGGGCGCGCCGCGGTCGAGAATGCCGGGCCGATCACCGGGATGGCCGAGGGTCCCGTCGGCGCGGGCTGCGGGGCGGTCTGGGGCACCATCCTGGGAGCGGAGTTCCGACGGCAAGGCGGAATCGGCCTCGCCCAGCTACCTGTCGGCGCCAACACCGTCACGGCGATCGCGGTCGTCAATGCTCTGGGGGTCGTCGGGGCGACGTTCAATCCGTCGCTCGATCCCAGGCCGGAGTTCCTCAACGCCGACGTCATGTCAAACCGCGGCGAACCGACACCCGGCACCGCGACGACGTTGGTAGTGGTCGTCACGACGGTCCCGTGCAATCATGACGCCCTGATCAGATGCTGCGTCGCCGCCCATGACGGGATGTCGCGGGCGGTGGTGCCGGCGCATACGCTGGTCGACGGCGATGTCGCCTTTGCCGCCACCGTCAACGAAGGCGCGATCACCCCAGGTGACTTGATGAAGCTCACACTGGCGACCGAGCTTGCGGTAGAATCCGCGATCCTCCGGGCGACACTGACAGGGCACGCCGCCGCATCGTGAACGGATGACGGGTCTGGCGTCGATCGGGCGGAATTTCGGGTGATAAACTGAATCTCGATCTCGCCCGATTTCCCCCTCCATGAGACCGTCTCGGGCTGGCATGGGAAGTGAAACGTCAAGCCATGAGCTCCCGCACCCGAAACAACGACAACCCGCATGCAGGTGGCCGCCCGACCGTGATCTACGGTGGCGAAGCAACCTGGCTCGGCTCGCTCGGTGGGCAGATCCCGGCTGCATCCGAGCACGAGTTCTACGGCGTGGATATTGACCTCAGATCGACCTGGATGGCACCTTCATGGTCCGCGGTCGCAACCAACCTCTCGCGGCACATTATCCGCGTTCGCAGTGTCTGGATCGCGGGCATGCTGTCCGGACCGCTGGTGAGTCAACGTACCGAGCGGTTGCTGGATTTCCTTCGCGGTTGCCGTGGTGAGCATGGCCTGCGCACGATCGTGATCCCGCGAGCCGCGCACATTCGCCGAGGATCATCGCTGGGACCGCACATCCGGCAGTTTACGGCGGAACGAGCCGGAACAGTTCCCCGTGTCGCGGTGGGCATCCGCGCGGCCGATCTCGGTGCCGAACGCGGCCATCTCGACCACCTTCGCTCGATTCGGCATCTTGCGGAGGAATGGGACCTCGATGTGGCGCTCGACCTGACCGGTCGTGTATCGCGCGATTGGGAAGCCGAAGCGGCGATCATTCGCCTGTTGCCAAGGCTCACGCTGGTGCGGCTGACGCCTGAATCGGGAAGTCGCCACGTTCGGCATCCCATCGCGGGTCGCTCAATCACCACCCGGTCCGTCGCCATTCTTGCCGATCAGGGGTACACCGGTGCGATCAGTGTGGCGTCGACCAATCATCCGCTTCGATCGCTTATGGCGTCGCGCGGGCCCGGCGAGGTCGAGATCATGGCCCGGGACGCAGTGCTCGATCAATACGATCGGCAGCGGCGACAACAACATCATTGGGACATTCCCAAACGACTGATCCCGCCCGAGCTTATCTGAACCAGGATCGCGGCCGGCACTCTTCCCGCGTCCACGAGGAGCCGCGCCTTCGGAGGCCAACGTCGCGACCGGACCAACGTGGCGTGCCGTAGCGACCATGCGAGATCGTCGCCCCACCCTGGAGACGCAATCCAGCGGCCGGGATTGGCGTGTTCACACGGAATCCTGGCGAGAGCGTCACTGGAGAAAACACACGGCACCGCCGCCGGACGATGAACCGGCGCGGGATGTCCTCCAGTGCGCCTGGCACCAGAGATCCAATTGTAGGCTCCGGACCTGAAGCGAGACGCGGATTACCGCTTGGTGTACTGCGGCGCCTTGCGAGCCCGTTTCAGGCCCACCTTTTTCCGTTCCTTTTCCCGGGCGTCCCGGGTGAGCAGCTTGGCGGTTTTCAACGGAGCGCGCAACTCCTGGTCGAAGCGCGTCAGCGCCCGCGAGATCCCGTGCCGCACGGCACCGACCTGGCCCGACGTTCCGCCGCCCACCACGGTGGCGACTACATCGAACCTCTCCGTCGTGCCGGTCACCTGGAACGGCTCCGCCATGATCAGGTAGTTCAGCTCGCGCCCACCGAAGTGCTCTCGCGCTGTCCTCCCATTGATGGTGACTGTGCCTTCGCCGGGATAAAGGCGGACACGGGCAACCGCTCTCTTGCGGCGCCCCACCCCGTAGTAAAACTGCCCCCTGCTGGGTGTCGCATCACTCATGTTCGTTCCCTTTTCGCTTTCCTATCAGCCGCGTGCCGCTGTATCGTCGATCTGGAGTGGGGCGGGATTCTGGGCACTGTGTGGATGCGCGGGCCCGACGAACACCTTCAGCTTCTTGAGCTGCGCCTTGCCCAGCGTCGTTCGGGGAATCATGCCACGAACCGCGTTCTCGATGATGCGCTCCGGGTGCCTGGCCCGCATGTCCTGCAGCGACGTCGATTTCAGTCCACCCGGATACCCGGAATGGCTGTAATAGAAGTGCTGCTGTTCCTTCTTCCCAGTGACCTTGATCTTCTCGGCGTTGACGACAATCACGAAGTCGCCGGTGTCCGCATGGGGCGTATAGATCGGCTTGTTCTTGCCGCGAATCGTCGCGGCAATCGCCGATGCGAGCCGACCCAGGGTCTTGCCCTCCGCGTCAACGACGAACCACTTGCGGGTCACGTCCTGTGATCTGGCGGAATAGGTTCGTCGTTCCATGTTGTCTGTTCTCCGTTGACTCTCTGGTGAAAGCGCGTCGGTACGACCGGTATCTGTCTGCCGTCTGGGCCCGGGTCAGGAAGGTCATCGTCGTACCCGACGCGCCAGAGCACCAACCCGTGTGCAGGGGCCGTCTCCGGCCCGTAACGTCGATCGCTCGCGTCGATCAGTCGTGTAATCCAGCTTGCCGGCTTTCTGCCCATCCCGACCTCGACCAACGCGCTAACAATCGTGCGGACGAGCTGCGGCAGAAATCCGTCCGCGATGACCCGGACTTCGATGCCCATTCCATGGCCGGGAACGATCCCCCACCATGGTTCGATCGTCCGCGCCCCGCAATGAGCGATGGTACGAACGGTTCCGCGCGGGGCACGCGCTCGATCAGACCACGGGACACCCTCGCCGCCTCCGGTAAACGCCGCCAGGTCATGGGTACCGATGAGAAGCCGGGCAGCGCTCGCCATCGCTTCCACATCCAGCGGCGCCCGCCTGTTCCAGACCCGGAGCCGCTCCAGCGGCTGATCGCTCCCGCACCAGATGCGATAGCGATACTCACGCCAGGTGGCGTCGTACCGGGGATGGAAGCCGGGCGCAACTCGCTGGACCGTGCCAACCGCGACATCGTCCGGAAGCGTCGCGTTGATCGCCATGGCGACCTTGCGATCACTCCATGGCGGCCGACCATCCTCGCTGCGGACGACCTGCCCGACCGCGTGAACGCCTCGATCGGTTCGGCCCGCAAAGACCGTGGCGGGATGCTCGAAACCCAGCCCCCTCAGGCACCGTTCCAGCTCATCCTGAACGGTGCGACGGCCCATCTGCCGCTGGGAGCCCCAGAACGCCGTTCCATCATAGGAGACCGTCAACTTCAGGACGGCGACCGCGTCGTCGTGACCCATGAGATCGACAGAGTGCTCCCGGTTGACCACCAACCGGCGTCAGGCGACGAACTCGATCAGGACCAGCGGGGCGGCATCGCCACGCCGCACACCGAGCTTCGAAATCCGGGTGTATCCCCCGGCCACATCCTCGTAGCGAGGGGCAACCACCTCAAACAGCCGGTTGACCGCCGGGGTGTGGTCGATTCGCGACATCACCAGGTTTCGGTGGTGGCCCGAATCGTTGCGCGCCAGCGTGACCAGCTTCTCGACAACAATCCGCAGCTCCTTTGCTTTCGCCTCGGTCGTCATGATCCGCTCATTCAGAATCAGCGAGATCGCCTGCTGCCGCAGCAACGCCTTGCGCTGACTTGGGTTTCGGCCGAATTTTCGGCCCGCTTTCTGGTGCCTCATTCCTCATCGTCCTCGTCCGCGGCCGGGCCGCCCAAGGTGGCGATCGCTTCCGCCGCGCTCAATGTTTCCAGCTCCTCGTCGTCCATCCCGTCGAGACTGAACGAGACACCGACCTCGGCTTCTGGCAGGTATCCATACTCGCCGAGCTTTTCTCGAAGCTCCGTCAGCGACCGTGGACCGAAATTCCGGATCGACAACAGTTGATCCGGGTCCATCGTCAGCACCTGGCCAACCTTGTCGATCTGCTTGCTGCGGAGCGCGTTGAGCACACGCGGCGACAGCCCGAGATCGGCCAGCAGCTTGTTCTGGACTTCTTCCGAGATGAACGAGTTCGCCGAGATTTCCGGCTCCGGCTTGGTGAACTCGGCGAATACCCGCGCATGGTCCATCAGGATCTGGGCTGATTGGGAAAGCGCGTCGTCGGGCTCGATCGTGCCGTCGGTCAGGATCTCCAGGATCAACCGGTCATAGTCGACGTTCTGGCCGACCCGGGTGTGCTCGATCACGAAGTTCACGCGCTGGATCGGGGTGAAGATCGCGTCGATCGGGATCTCGCCCAGTGCGTAGGTCTCCTGCGCTTCAGCCGGGCGATACCCCCGGTCCCGGCTGATCCAGAGATCCATGTCCAACACGGCGTCGGGGCCGTCAAGCGTCGCGATTTGCTGATCGTCGTTGATCAACTCAACCTCGGCGGGCCATTCGACATCGCCGGCGGTGACGATGCGCTCGCCGGCACCTTCACCTCGCGCGTAGAGATGGGCCCGCACGTCGCCATGCATCTCGATCACCCGGCGCAGCCGGATCGACTTCAGGTTGAGCACGACTTCGGTGACATCTTCCCGTACGTTCGGGATCGTCGCGAATTCGTGCCAGACATTGTCGATCCGGATCCGGGAGATCGCGCAGCCCGGCAAGGACCGCAGGAGAATCCGCCTGAGCGCGTTGCCGAGCGTTGTCCCATAGCCCGGCTCGAGGGGTTCGATCTGGTAGCGCCCATAGTTGCGCCCCGTCTCGATCGTCTTGATGGTGAACTCGGGTTGCTGCAACAAGCGGACTTGCCTCCTCACGACGCCGTACTGCTCCCCATCCCGCGCGCGTTCGTCTGCGACAAGCGTCTGATCCGTCAGATCAGCTTCAATCTTGTCCTGGTCTGTAAACAATCGTGTAAGAGCCATTGCCATGCTTTCCTGGTCCGTCCAATAGTGCGTTGCGATAGTGGTTAGACCGCCGCGGAACAGCCAGCATCGGGAGAGATATCCCCGCTGGCAGCCCCGCCGCGATCAACTGGCGATTAGACCCGGCGGCGCTTTGGCGGCCGGCAACCGTTGTGGGGAATGGGCGTCGTGTCGGCAATCGACATCACCATGACTCCGCTCGACTGCAGCGAGCGCACTGCCATCTCCCGGCCCGATCCCGGACCCCGGACAAAGACATCAACCTGCCGGAGGCCATGCTCCTGCGCGCGACGGGCCGCTGCTTCGGCGGTCATTTGCGCGGCGAACGGTGTGCTCTTGCGCGAGCCTTTGAAGCCGTTCGCGCCAGCACTCGACCAGGCAATGACATTACCGGTCGGATCCGTCAGCGTCACGATCGTATTGTTGAACGTTGCCTGAATGTACGCTCGTCCGCGAGGGATGTTCTTGCGATCCCGTCGTCGGACGCGGCCCTTTGCTTGTCCCGAACTTCGACCACGTTCCGCCATGATGTATCAGTACCTCCAGCATAGATTCGGATTGTTCAGAAGCGTTCACTGTCTCGATCGAAGAGGCCCGGCGGCCTGGTTCGATTACTTCTTCCGCCCGCCAATCGCCCGCTTGGGACCACGCCGGGTTCGCGCATTGGTCCGCGTGCGCTGCCCCCGGAGCGGCATGCCCCGGCGATGTCGCAGCCCCCGATAGGAGCCGATATCGACCAGTCGCTTGATGTTCATTGCGACTTCCCGCCGGAGATCGCCCTCGACGCGCATCTCGCGGTCGATGATGTCTCGCAGGCGGGTGACCTCATCGTCGGTCAGGTCGCGCACGCGCGTGTCGCCACTGATGCTCGTTCGCTCCAGCAGTTGCTGGCTCGTCGTCAGCCCGATCCCGTAGATGTAGGTAAGGCCAATCTCGACGCGCTTTTCACGTGGCAGGTCAACACCGGAAATTCTCGCCATGATTCTTCCTCAGTCGTCGTCGTACCCAGCAATCGCTACGCGGCCGGATCGCGAAGCCCGGAACGCGTCCGGCCCGTTGCGTACCTCAGCCTTGCCGTTGCTTGTGCCTTGGGTTGGTGCAGATCACGCGGACGATCCCCTTCCGGCGGATCACCCGGCAGTTGTCACAGCGCTTGGACACCGCTGCTGATACCTTCATTCGAATCGATCTCCTTTATCCATGACCGGCATGGCGCCCCGTTGACCCCTCAAGGTTCCGAAGATCGCGAGCAGTTCGGACGGATCAACGTGCGTCTGTACCATGCTTCCGACATTCGATCAGGACTGTGATCACCGAATGCCATCACGGTTAACGAGCAAACATGCGGATAGCGCATGTCTCCCGACATGCGCCACGAATCTTCATTGTACCACCAAGTCGGCCTGCCGCGTCAGGATTTCAGGCGCGCCGTCGGTGACTGCCACCGTATGCTCGAAATGGGCGGACCACGATCCGTCGGCGGTCGCGACGGTCCACTCATCCTCCAGGACCCGGGTGTCATCTACTCCCAGGCTGAGCATCGGCTCGATCGCCAGGGTCATGCCGGCCCGCAGGCGGATGCCGTGGCCGGGCTTCCCGTGATTCGGGATGTGCGGTTCCTCCCACATCTGGCGGCCGATGCCGTGCCCGCCGTACTCCCGAACGATGCCGTACCCGCGCCGTCCGGCATACCCCTCCACCGCATGCCCGATCGCGCCCAGCCGATTGCCCGCGATCGCCTGGGCGAGGCCCTCGTACAGAGCCGCCTCAGTATCGGCGAGGAGCCGGCTTGCGTCGTCGCTGATCGTACCAACGCCGTAGGTCCAGGCCGAATCGCCGTGGAACCCTTCCACGATTGCCCCGATGTCGACAGTGATGATATCGCCCTCTACCAGGCGTCGCTTGCCGGGAATCCCATGCACGATCTCTTCGTTCACCGACGTGCAGCAATAACCGGGGAATCCCTGATGCCCGAAAAAGTTCGACACGGCGCCCTGCTCGGCGATCGTGTCGCGCACGATCGTGTCGAGCTCTCCGGTGCTGACTCCGGGAGCGATCGCCTCTTTCACCCGTTGATGGCAGAGCGCGATGACGCCCCCGGCCAGCCGCATCTTCTCGATGTCGGTTCCGGTCTTGATCGAAATCGCCATGCTCAAACGGTCCCGCTCGCCGTCAGGCGGCGTTCGACGATCGTGAGAATGGCGCTCGTCACGGCATCGACCGGCCGATCCCCATCCACCTGTTCCAGAAGCCCGAGGTTGCGGTAATAGTCGAGGAGCGGTGCCGTTTGCTGATCGTAAAGAGCCAGGCGCCGCGCGATTGGACCGGGCATGTCGTCCTCCCGCTGAATCACCCGTCCGCCGCAGTTGTCGCAGACATTGCCCGCCGGTGCCGGGTTGGAGACGATGTGGAACACTTTTCCGCACTCGGCGCAGACCCGCCGGCCCGAAAGGCGCTCGACCAGTGTGTCGCGCGGCACCACGATCTCGATCACGGTCGTCAGCCGCTCCCCCAACTCGTCGAGAATCGTGTCGAGCGATCGCGCCTGGACATCGGTCCGGGGGTAGCCGTCGAACAAGGCCCCGGCCACCGGGTTGCCCGCCTCGCGGTCCGCGACCAGCGCCGAGATCCGCCCGCGTACGACGTTCGTCGTCAACTCGTCAGGCACGAGATCGCCACGTCCGAGGATTGCCTTCAGCTCGTTTCCGAGCGGCGAGCCGGAGAAGATCTCGGCCCGGAAGAGATCGCCGGTGGCAATCTTCACGAGGTTGAGCCGCGGTTCAAGGATCGCCGCCTGGGTCCCTTTGCCAGACCCCTGCGCTCCCATCAGGATGACATGCACGCGGTATGACCCTTCACCATCCGCTCACGCCGGTTCCGCGAGCAGGGCGCGCGACCCCCGGCTGGAGGTCAAGCGCCCGTTTCGCGTTCCGTCGTGTCGAATGGCTAATTGATGAACCCTTCGTAGTTCCGCATCATGAGTTGCGCTTCGAGCTGACGCATCGTATCGATCGCGACACCGACCACGATCAGGAGCGACGTCGCGCTCAATTGCAACGCGGTCACGCCAGTGATGCGGCTCGCGATGAACGGCAGGATCGCAACGAGTCCGAGGAACAACGCCCCGACGATCGTGATCCGGGACAGTACCCGCTGCAGGTAGGCCGCCGTGTTCTTGCCGGGCCGGATGCCGGGCACGAAGGCGCCCTGTCGCTGCAGCGACTCGGGAATCCGCTGTTGCTGGAAGACGACCATGGTATAGAAGAACGTGAATCCGACGACCATGAGGAAATAGACGATGTTGTAGGGAATGGTGTCCGGGCTCAGCCAGATCCGAATGCGCTCGGCAAGATTTTGAACCCATTCCGTGTTCGACGCTTCGAGGAAACTCGCGATCATTCCGGCGCTGTTCACCTTGAGCGGAATGTTCGTTGTCGTGCCGCCATAGACCCGGCCCGATCGCACCCGCTTCGCATGGTGAACCGGGATCCGGCGCTGGCCTTCGTTGATGAGCACGACGCCCACCACGGTCAGCAGCCCGATCGCGATGAACAACAGGATGCCAACGACACTCGAACCTGCCGACCCGCTTCCAAGCGCGCCGATGTTGCCGGGCAGCGAAGCCACGATTCCGCCGAAGATGATGATCGAGATGCCGTTGCCAATTCCCTTTTCGGTGATCAGCTCGCCAATCCAGACCAGGAGCATCGTTCCAGCGGTCAGGGACAGCAGGACCGCGATTGTCGGCAGCGCGGTGCTCAGGTTGAAGAGCCCGAAGTTGTCGATCAGCGGACGCCCGTCAGTTCCCGTCTGGCTCGAGAAGAGAAGCGTTTGGCCATAGCCCTGGAGCAGGGCCAGGGGCACCGTCAGCCAGTGCGTGTACTGATTGATCCGGTTCCGGCCCTGCTGTCCCTCCATCGAGAGTTCGTTGAGGCGAGGCACGATCGGCGTCATCAACTGCATGATGATCGACGCCGTTATGTAGGGATAAACTCCGAGCGCAACAATCGAAAAGTTGGTCAGCCCGCTGCCCGAGAACAGGTTGAGCATCCCGAGGAGCTGGTTGTTCTCGATGAAGGCCCGCAGTCCGTCCCGGTCGACGTTGGGAATCGGAACGCTCGCGATGCACCGGAAGATGAACAGCATCGCCAGTGTGAACAGGATCTTCGCGCGCAGATCGGGAATCCGGAACGCGTTGATAACGGCCTGGAGCATTGTCAGGCCTCCCCGACTTCCGGCGCCTCGTCTTGTTGCCGGGTCCGCAGCATCTCCAGCGCCTCACGCCGTGTGGGGCCACCGACCTTGCCGACGCGGAGCGACTTGAGCTCGCGTGTCATCGGCAGGCGCCGGCTCCGCGACCGGGCAGTGATCCACTGATCCGTCCGCTCCAGCGTCTGGACAGTGCCACCGGCTTCCTCGATCGCCGCCAGTGCCGACTTCGAGAACGCGTGCGCGCTGATCGTCAGCGGGCTCGAAAGGTCCCCGTGAGCCAGGACCTTGACCGGAAATTCCGCTCCCCGGATCACGCCGAGATCGGCAAGCAGGTCCGGCGTGATCGGTCCGTCGATCTCGAGCTCTGCCAGCCGGCCGACATTGACCACTTCCCACGGGGTGCGCCAGATGTTGGTAAACCCGCGCTTGTATGGCATCCGGCGCTGAATCGGGAGCTGCCCGCCCTCGAATCCAACGCGGACGGCTCCGCCCGCCCGGGAGTTCTGGCCCTTGGTGCCTCGCCCGGCGGTCTTGCCGCGACCGCTCCCGTGGCCGCGGCCAACACGCCGTTTCGGCGTGTTTGAGCCTTTGGCTGGACGTAAATCATCGATTGTCAGTGGCATCGTCGTGCTCTACTTTCACCTGGACGAGTCAGCCGGACGGATGTGCCCGGAGTTACTCGCCAGCGACTTCCTCAACCTTTACCAGATGGCTTATCTTCTGCACCATGCCGCGGATCGCTGGCTGGTCGGGCCGCACCACCGTGTGGTGCATCCGGCGCAAACCGAGCGAGCGAACGGTTCGCCCCTGATCGGCTGGCCGTCCGATCGTGCTTCGGACCAGGGTGATCCGGAGCTGACCGCCCGCGGGTGTCTGCAAGTCGCTCATCCCTGACCTCCTCGCTGGCCACGGCCGCCCTGGCCGCCCTGACCACCGGGGCCACCGCGCCGGTTCCCACGATTGCCGCCCTGATTCGCGTTCACCGGAATCAATGGCTGTGCCTGCGCTCGAGGCCGGGCCGGATCCCCGGCACCGGAGTTCGGCCCGTGATCGAACGGCTTGCGCAGCGTCCGGGTTACGCGCTTGCGGCGCGCCGCGACATCCTGCTCCGACTCGAGGCTTTGGAGAGCCGCGATCGTGGCGCGAACGACATTGACCGGGTTGTTGTTGCCGAGTGACTTCGTCAGCACGTCGCGAATGCCCGCAACCTCGACGACCGCGCGAACTCCGCCACCCGCGATCACGCCGGTTCCCGGAGAAGCGGGCTTCAGCAGCACGCGGGACGCCCCGAAGGTCGATTCGACCTCATGCGGGATGGTTCCGCCGTCGAGCGGTACGGTGATCATTCGCTTCTTGGCGACCTCGCCACCCTTGCGGATGCTGTCAGGCACCTCGCCGGCCTTGCCCAGGCCAACGCCGACTTTGCCCTTGCCGTCGCCAACGACCACGATGCTGCCGAACGAAAAGGTTCGACCGCCTTGATGCACCTTCGACACCCGGTTGATCCGTACCAACCGTTCTTCGAGCTCACCGCCTCCGTCCTCGTCGGACCTCCGGCGTGGTTGACGCTCTTCGCGATTCCGATCCATGGTTGACTCCCGATCATCCGCTGCACATACCGGCACTCGGCCCATCGCCTTGCGCGCCGGCAGGACACGCGGCTAGAACTTCAGGCCACTCTCTCGAGCACCTTCCGCCACCGCCTTGACACGTCCATGGTAAAGGAACCCGCCACGATCGAAGAGCACGGCATCAATGCCAGCCTGCTTCGCCCGCTCGGCGATGACTTCACCCACCGCCCTGGCCCGGACGGACTTCGTGGCGCCCGAGCCCACGCGTTCGCGGACCGTCTCGTCGAGGTCGCTCGCCGCGGCGATCGTGTGACCCTTCAGGTCGTCGATCACCTGAGCGTAAATGTGCGCCGACGACCGGAACACGTTCAATCTGGGCCGTTCCGCCGTACCGCTGATCTTCGCGCGCACCCGAACGTGCCGGCGCTGCCGCAGCGTCAGCGCCTTTCGATACTTCCTACGCATTGCCTGCTCCTCTCTGGTTGGAACCGGTGGTTCGTTCGACAACGCAAGGAGAGGTCGAACCCCCGGCTCCGATACGGTCTCCGTGACCGCAGGTTACTTGGCCTTGCCGGCCTTGCCAGCCTTGCGCCGAACGGCCTCGCCAGCGTAGCGGATGCCCTTGCCCTTGTAGGGCTCGGGGGGACGGACCCCGCGAATTCGCGCGGACTCCTCGCCCACAACTTGCTTGTCGATACCGCTTACCGCAATCCTGTTGTTGCCTTCGAGCCGGTACGTGATGCCTTCCGGCGGGACCATGCGCACCGGGTGCGAATAGCCCACGTTGAGGACCAAATTCTTGCCATCCATCGCGGCACGGTAGCCGACGCCGAGAATCTCGAGATTCTTGGTGTAGCCATCGGTCACGCCGACGACCATATTGCTCAGCAGTGAGCGTGTCAGGCCATGCATCGCCCGCATCTCGCGCTCATCGTTCGGGCGTTCGACCCGGACAATGCTGTCTTCGAGCAAAATCGAGAGCCGGGGCGAAAAGGATGAGCTCAGCTCGCCCTTCGGACCCTTGACCCTGATCGCGTTGCTCTCGCCAATGTTGACATCGACACCCGACGGCACGGGGATGGGTTTGATTCCGATTCTGGACATGACTCATTCCTCTTCCGGCTCAAGCAGGCCCGGCTATTGTTGTCGCGGTCCAACCCGCGGCCAATGCCCGGCACCCGCTTACCAGACGGTGCAGAGCACCTCGCCACCGATCCCGCGGCGCCTGGCCTCGTAACCGGTAAGCACGCCCTGGGGGGTGCTCACGATCGCGATGCCCAGGCCGCTCCGCACGCGCGGAAGCTGGTCCTTGCCAGCGTAGACGCGGAGCCCCGGCTTGCTGATCCGCTTGATCTCCCGGATCGCATGCGCCTTGTCCGGGCCATAGCTCAGCTTGACCATCAGTTGATTCTGGGGACGCTTCTCGATGACCTGGAAGTCCTCGATGTAGCCTTCCTGCTTGAGAATGCCGGCGATCGCGACCAGGATCTTGGTTCCGGGCATAGTGGTCTCGGTTTGCCGGGCCATTCCCGCATTCCGGATCCTGGTCAGCATGTCGCTGATCGGGTCGTTTACGCTCATCCGTCGAGTTCTCCGTTTTCCGGTTGCGTGCGCAGCGCGTTCATTATCCGATCCCGTTCTACCAACTGGACTTGGTCACGCCCGGCAACCGCCCGACCGACGCCAGCTCGCGGAAGCAGATCCGGCAGACGCCGAACTTCCGCATGTAGGCTCGGCCACGTCCGCACACCCGGCAGCGATTGACGCCACGTGTGGAGAATTTCGGTGTTCGCTGCGCCTTGATGATCAAACTCGTCTTGGCCATGGGTCCTCCGCCCTACTTTGCGAATGGCATGCCGAGAAGCGCGAGAAGCCGGCGCCCCTCTTCATCGGTGCGGGCGGTCGTCACGATGCTGATCTCGAGCCCGCGCACCTTGTCGATCTGGTCGTACTCGATCTCGGGAAAGAGCAATTGCTCCCGGAGACCGAGCGTGTAGTTGCCGCGTCCATCGAACGCGTTCGGTGAAACGCCCCGGAAATCCCGGATCCGAGGCAGCGAGATCGCCGTCAGGCGATCGTAAAACTCGTACATCCGCTCGCCGCGAAGCGTCACCATCGCGCCGATCGGCATCCCGGCCCGCAGCTTGAACGCGGCGATCGA